>JAUYKR010000151.1 GCA_030699855.1 bacterium | reverse complement strand
CCTAGTTCCTTACCTGCATCCTTACCTGCTGGATGGTTTTTTCCGCCATTTTTTCAACAACAAATTCTACTCCCTGGTCCTGCAAGATTATTTTCTCGCCCTCTCTGGGGAAGGCCTTCAGTTTTTTGATGATCAAAAAGGCTACGGTCTTGTGTTCCGGAACTCCGGCTTCGAAGCGATGATGGGTAAAGAGTTCTTCCATGGTGGTATCACCCCTGACCTGATACGAGCTGCGATTTAATCTTTTTACCCCTTTTTCTTCTTGATCGTGTTCGTCTTCAATGTCTCCGACGATTTCTTCCAAAACATCCTCCATGGTTACCAGGCCAATCGTTGAGCCGAACTCGTCCAGGATGACCGCGATGTGAATGTGTTCCTTTTGAAAGTTTTTAAAGATGACATTAATGGGCTTCGAAAGCGGGAAAAAGAGTATCTTGTTGAGGCGAAATTCAAGTAGCTTCTTTTGCAGATTTCCCTTGCGCTTGCTGAGCTTGATAATATCTTTCAGAGTCATGTAGCCAATGATGTTGTCAATTTCTTTTTCGTAAATAGGAATCCTGGTGTGACTGCTCTTGGCGATAAGACGAGTGGCTTCCTCCAGGGTTATATCGTATGAGAAGGCTTCAATCTCATTCCGGTTGGTCATGATTTCTTCCGCCGTGGTGTCGCTAAACTCAAAAATGTTTTTGATGAACTCGTTTTCCTGCTTGTTGAATTCACCCTCCTGATGGCCGATGTTGAGCATGGCGATGACCTCATCCTCGGTCACGGTCTTAAACTTCTCCTTTCCCAGCAGGCTGATGAAAGCCCTGGAGAGGAGCTCGAGCAGAATGATGAGGGGATAGAACAAATAGCTCAGAAGAAACAGCAAGGGGCTGGTGATTTGAGCAAAAGTGGTATTGAAGCGTTGGGCCAGGGTTTTGGGCAGGACTTCGGCAAAAACGAGCATCACCAAGGTCATGACCGCGACCACATAGCCCACCACGTGACTGCCGAAATATTCTGTCGCCACTTGCCCAGCCAGCACGGATGCCCAAATATTGACAATATTATTGCCGATGAGAATCGTGATCAGCAGCTTCTCCGGATGGGCCTTCAGCCGCTGAATAATGTGCGATGACCACCTCTTCTTATTTACGAGATCGTGAACCCTTCCCAGGGAAAGCGTGGTAAGTGACGTTTCTGCGGCGGAAAAGAAGCCGGATAAGAGGATGAGCGCAATAAGGAGTTCAATACTCGACGATGTCTCCATGGATTTATTGGCTGTCAGGAAATGATGCAGTAGCGTCATTGTACCTTTGAACGCTAAAGTTTTCCAGTATTGGCTGCTTGCCTGAATTCAGGAGCTTGATATAGTATGTTCTCAGCTTTTTTACTTCTATGACAGCCCAACAGCTCCGCCAAAAATATATCGATTTCTTTGTTTCCAAGGGACACCGCCAGGTGCAATCAGCTTCGCTAGTCCCGGCCGAGGATCCCACTGTGCTGTTTACCACTGCCGGCATGCACCCATTGGTTCCTTTTTTGATGGGCGAGACCCACCCTGGCGGCAAAAGAATTTGCAATTACCAAAAGTGTGTCCGTACCGGAGATATCGACGAAGTGGGAGACAAGACTCATCTGACCTTCTTCGAAATGTTGGGCAACTGGTCGCTGGGGGACTACTTTAAAAGGGAGGCGATATCCTGGAGCTTTGAATTTCTTACCAAGGAGCTGGGCATTCCATTGCATATGCTGGCGGTTACCGTCTTTGCCGGCGACCAAGACGCTTCGCGCGACCAAGAATCAGCTGAGATCTGGATTTCCCTGGGCGTTTCGGAAAACCGCATCGCCTACTTGCCCAAAGAGGATAACTGGTGGGGCCCTGCCGGCAAGACCGGCCCCTGTGGGCCTTGCACGGAGATGTTCTACTGGACCGGAGGCGGTCAGGCTCCCGATACCTACGATCCAAAGGATAAGCGCTGGGTGGAGATTTGGAATGACGTTTTAATGGAATTTAACAAAAAGGACGACGGAACCTTTGAGCCACTCAAGCAAAAAAATGTTGATACCGGTATGGGTCTGGAGCGCACCTTGTGCGTGCTGGAAGGGTATGACAACGTTTACGAAACTGAGCTTTTTCAGCCGACGATCGACAGGATCAAACAGCTCTCTACCGATCATGAAGACGTCAATTCCATTCGCATTATCGCCGACCATGTCCGGACCATGACTTTTATGGCCGGCGACCACGTCGCTCCCTCCAACGTGGGTCAGGGCTATGTCATGCGCCGGGTCATGCGCCGCGCTATCCGTCATGGCCGTAAAATCGGAATACAAGAGCACTTCCTGGCCAAATTAGTTGAGGGAGTTATTGATCAGTATAAGGTTATTTACCCCGAGCTCGAAAAAAATCGTGAAGAGGCTTTACGAAATGTCAGTCTGGAGGAGGAACGCTTCAGCAAAACTCTGGAACAAGGCCTGCGCGAGTTTGAAAAAGTCGTGAAGCTCATGAGAGAAGAGGGGAGAGAGATGATCGACGGCCAGACGGCCTTTCACTTGTACGATACCTATGGCTTTCCCGTCGAGATGACCAAAGATTTGGCCCAGGAAAATCAACTGAAAGTAGATTTAGAGTCTTTCCAAAAGGCGTTTGAGCAGCACCAGGAATTGTCGCGTACCGCTTCGGCAGGCATTTTCAAAGGTGGGTTGGCTGATCACAGCGATGAATCGAAGCGCCTGCACACGGCCACTCATTTGCTTCATACCGCCCTCAAAAAAGTTCTGGGGGACCAGGTTGAGCAGCGCGGTTCCAACATTACCAAGGAGCGGTTGCGCTTCGACTACACCTCCGACCGCAAGATGACCGACGAAGAGGTAAAGAAGGTGGAGGATCTGGTTAATTCCGCCATCAAGGATGAAATTGATGTGTATTACAAGGAGATGAGCTTTGACGAGGCGAAAGAGGCTGGAGCTATCGGCCTGTTTGAACACAAGTACGGCGACAAGGTCAAAGTTTACTTTATGGGCGAGTACTCTACCGAAGTTTGCGGCGGGCCGCACGTGGACAACACCCGTGATCTGGGAGGATTTAAGATTTCTAAACAAGAGCCCTGCAGTTCCGGCGTGCGGCGAATCAAGGCCACGGTTTCCGCTAACGCATAGTTGATCCCACCAGATTGTCCACTTCTCCTCGTGTTCCTGCTGTCACATCTGATATCGAATCGGGTATTTCTTCAGGTGGTTCCCTCCGGCCAGAACCTTCTTTCTGAGGTTCACTTGTCGGCGCCTTGTCGCCCGCCGCCACAGCTCCGGACGGAGCTGTGGGCTGCGCTTTGGTGGCTAGCACTCTGCGCGCATCGGCGATCAGTTCGGACGTCAGCACAGGGTGCTCTGTTTTTTCAGCTCCAAATCTTTTGAAGTAGAGCGGAATGCGAGCGGTTTCAACTTTGTAGACAATGGTCCTTCCATCCTTCACCACGCCGATGCAGAAGCTATCTTCCTGCTTTTGCTCATCCTGATCGATCCACTTGCTGGTTGCTTCCTGATCGTATTTGATTTGAAGTGCTTCACCACTGGCTTTGATGTCTTCAACTACGGCTGCAAAGGATGAAATGAGCTTTCTTTGCCGAGATCCGGCCAGGTGACGCTTAAGGTTGTTGTCGAGCTCCGGAGCTTCGAACGCGTAAGCCGGTTTGTTTGATTCATATTCGTCCATTTGGCTGTCGATCTGATCGATGGCTCTTCTTTCCGCTTGTGGATGACGGGATCGTAGCTGATCGGCAGTTTCAATTTTTTCTTCCGGCTTTCCGCCCTTGTTCAGGCGACCGACTAGACAAAAAACCGGCGTTCTGCCCACATGGTTATTTCCATCCGCCATCTCGTTACTGTCTTCCCAGCGGATGACGACATCAAAAGCGGCTTCTTTGTAATCCTTCGACAGCAGCCAGCGCGGATGCTCTCTGGTCCTGAGCATCTCCACCAGCAGTTCTGCGGCAGCCGAACTGGCCTCGGAGGCGACGAGATCTTTTCCCTTTAGCTTCATCTTCTGCTGCACTTCTTTGAAGGATATCCAGCTCAGCACTTCGCCTTCCCCGTTCAATGTTCCTGAGCCTTCGCCGACCTCGTCGTGGCTGCGCGGGCCATTCTTCATGCGCTGAGCCTTATCACTAACGCTGGCCTGAAGCTGCGGAGTAGTGCCGAAGGCTTTTAATCCACAGCCCTGGCGCAGGGTGTTTATTCCCTTCGCAATGGCGTCAGCCATTTCTTTTCGTTCTAGCTGCTCCAGTTTTCCACTCGGATTGTTGGCCGGTGCCTCACTCATGAGTAGCGGAGTGCTGTCTTCCTTTTTCGCCTCCTTTTTCGTATCAGCCTCCGGCTGTTTCCAGGGATTTCCCGGAATCCAGCCCATAACTCTGGCCACGGCAGAGTGGTAGCGGTTTTTTAGATTTTCTCGAACGGCCGTACGGGCCTTTTCCGCCGCCGCGGCGGGGTTTGTCACCACGCTATGAACGGCGTTTACCGCCTTTTTAATCGCGTCGAATGTGGGAATGCCGAAGGCCATATAAATTTTTAGAAAAATTGTTATTCATCATCTACAGGATCTTCTTCCTCCGGTTCATCAGGGTCTTCCGGTTGTGGTGGGGGAGTCGGACCGGGTGGTGGACGACGCTCACGCTCTTCCGGAGCTGGCACTCCTGCCAGTTTTTTCCTCAAGCGGCGGTAGAATTCCTGGAGGGTAATGCGCTCTTTTGCCGTTGCCGGCGCTTGCTCATCGCGCCCCTTTCTCCTGAGCGTCGGCTCCGTTTTTTCTCGCGGAACCTCCACCAGATCAAAACCGGGAATGAGGCGATATTCCTCTTTCTTGGGAGGAAAGTCGCTGACAATGACAGCTTCATAGGTATCTCCGCCGGCGACCATCGCTCGATTCTCTTTTATATCCCCTCGGATCTTGGCCTGGTGGGCCGGTCCGACAAGTTTTTTAGCTTGGGTAAGAAATCGGGATAGACAATACAGATCGTAAAACGGGGCCCGAAAAGGGGAGTGGGGGTCATTTTTTAGCCGGTCAATATCATTTGCCTCTTTTTCCTCTCTAGGAATTTGGCGATACCAAAAATCCTCACGAAAGGGCTTTTCTAAATCGCCCGCAAAATGTTCTCGTTCTTGTTTGCCGCGCTGGCGGGGTGGGGTAGCCCTGCCGCCATATTTCCCCGTGGTGAAGATTGCCAGTGAAAAATTTTCCCCAGGTTCGACTCCGAGCGCGATTTCTTTTGCGTCGGGCCGTAACAGAATCTCTCTGTAGGCTAAATCTTTTGATTCCAGGAGTTCTCGCAGGAGACGCGCCGGATTTGCCATTGGGGTCAGGCGGTGACCGTTGGCCTTGGCGAAGTAGGTCGGTGTTTCCAGTGGGCTGGCTTGTTGACGCTTTTTTTCCACTTGCTGCCAGCGGGTTTCAAACTGATCAGCTGGTTCGACCATGATTTCATTGATTCCGTCCGCTGTTATCACCGTCCTTTTTTGCAGATGTACGCTTTCGCCCTTTCCTCGTTCAAGCCGCGGTACCAGCAGGTAGCGCAGGGGCATGGTCTTTGCCTGCAGCTCAGCCGCGTCTCCCTTGACTTCGTTGATCAGACGGGCTCGGCCCCTGGCTTGGCGACGAAGAGCTGAGTTCTGAGTTAATGTTACGTCCCGCAAGCCATAAAATCCCCTCAC
>JAUYKR010000137.1 GCA_030699855.1 bacterium | reverse complement strand
CTTCTCGTTCTCATTTCGATTGCTTTGATAGCCGGGGGAGGGCTGCTCCTCTTTGACCTAAACTCCTGGATTTACTCGCTCCAGGTGCTTTGGAAAGGCGTCAGTGATCCGCTCCAGCTGGACTCTTCCCTCCAAAGCGGGCTCTTTCTCTCCCTGGCCGACTATGGCTATCAGGCAGCCTTCTTCTTCGTCTTCGGTCTGCTGGGTTGGTTGTACGACCTAAAAAAGCGGGGCTGGAACGTGGTTTCATTCTATTTTCTGATCTTGTTTGGCTGGATCGCGATTCGCTTTTTCTTTTATCAGCGGGTGCTGATTCAGTTCGACGTGGTGCTGCTGATGTATTCCGCGGTCTTCCTGGGCGCGCTGTGGCGAGTCCAGATCGGCCGGCTCTTCAAGGGCCTGGTGGCGGTTGGCGTCACTCTGGGGATGATCGTGCCTTTCGTCGTGTCATTGGCAGATTTTTCTCCGATGATCTCCGAGCGAGAATGGCAGGGGATCCGACAGTTTTGCGGCCAGCTTGAGCCGAAAACCTACGTGATGGCCACTCATTCGCTCTACGGCACCTGGCTGCGCGGATACTGTCCCGACCAGCTGGTCATTGCTCCGGGCATGTTTGAACACGACCGCTGGTCGCTGCTCGACTGGAGGGACTTCTGGCGAGGGGACGAAGGACGCCTGTTAGAGCTTTTGCGGCGTTATGACACTCAACTCTACTTGTATGTTGGCGAAAAACAGCCACAGTTGCGACTTAGTCAGGATCTGTTTGAAGAGTTGGGGAGCGGTTGGGCGAAGCTTAAGTTTCGGTAGGAGGCTTTTCCGGCAATTTCAAATCCTGAGGGTGAATGGCCCAGCCTTTGATGCGATTGCTGACGACGTGTGCCGATGGCGCCAGCCCTTCGTTATACAACTTGTTGAGGGCCAATCTGGTGCCGGGGCCGATATAGCCGTAACCGACTTGTCCTGGTGAGGCGATTTTCAAAGCGCGCTGAAGTTTGGTGATGGCTCGATGGGTCTGTTCTCCGAACAAATCGGTGGTGATGGGACCGGTAAAATAACCCTTACTTTTCAGTAATTCTTGAATGGCGGGCAGGTCGGCGTGGTGTTCTCCATAGCCGATGTCATTTTGGAAGCGCTCAATGCGCGCTTTTAGCCGATCCCTTATTTTTGCGATCGGATCCTCGCTTGCCGCACTGGCCAGGAGGTACTCCGATTCCCCATAGCTTTCATGGTCATTAACCCACTCTCGGCTGAGTTCTTCAAGTGCGGTTTGGAGACTCTCTTCTTTGCCGAGAGAAACTAGGGTGATGCTGGAATCGAGCTTCTCTGCGGCAGCCAGGGCCTGCTCCACTCGTTTTGGATCCTCACTCTTAGCCTTTTCCAAAGCCAAAGTTTGTTTCTCTTCCACCGAGATACGGTGGGGTTTCAAAAGCTCTCCTCGTAACGAGTTCCGGGTCTCCGGGCCGATGTAACCAGCAGCGGGGTGGTCGGTCGAGCTGATGAGGTTTTTATCGATTTGATAGCGGATCAAAGCCTGTTTGGTTTGAGGGCCGAAGGTGGCTGTTGGCTTGCTCTTCAAATATCCGTTTTCAAACAGAATCTGCTGCAATTTCCGCACTTCGGCGCTGACCATGCCTTTTTCCAGCCCTTCCGGCGGAAGCTTGGGAAGAATGCCAGAAAAAATCTCCTCCACTTTCGCCTTGGTTCCGGGGCCGAACAGGCCGGCTACTTCCACTTCCGGTGAAGGAATGATTTGGTGGCGAAGTTGGAAGGCGATGATGGCCTGTTTGCTGTCTTCATAACCGAGTTGCGTAAATCTTTCCAGATACTGTGGGGGAACAGTATAACTGGTGACCGTTTGGTTGAAGATGGTCTTCGTTTTGGCAATGAGTTTTTTCGCTAAACCGGCCAGATTGGACTGGGGTAAGTTTACAAATTGCTGCAGTGGTCCATGCCCCGGAGGATAAACCGTACAGGTCAGAGTCCGTCTTCCCCAACTCAGAGCCGTCAGGAGTCCCTGCTCGCCGTGGCCGGTCCAGACATCCAAGCGATCGTAGGCGTTGGTTCTTACCCCCGCATTCACAATCGCCCCGCCACGATCATGAACAGTGCCGACAAAATAGCTGCCGCAATCAACCTGAGTGCCGAAGGCATAGTTTCTCGGCGCGGCGATCATACCGTCATAAACTGGCGTTAGATCGGCTCCCATCACACCGTTGCCGTTCAGGCGTGTGTCAGCTTCCAGGTTGCCCTTCATATAAAAGCTCTGCTCGGGCAAGGGGGAGTAATAGGCGGTGACGATGAAGGTGCGGGTGTAGGGCGCTGTGGTCGGAGTCTGAGCCAAAGCATCAGGTGTCAGTAGTACCACAGCCAAGAGCCACAAGATGGCATATTTTTTCATTCTTTTTGTTTTTATTTCATTTCATTATACCTTAAAAACGAAACCTCTTCCTTTGTCAGCCCTTGTGAGTTTTGCACAATCTCGCTTTTTATACTTTCACCAGTATCGGCATAATAATCGGATTCCGGCTGACCATCTCCATGATGATCTTGCCGACGTTGCGCTTGATGTCGAGTTTAATGTCATCGCTGCTGGCTTTGCGCTCATGGCCTTTTTCATAAGCCTTTTGGGCGGCGTCCACGCACTTGCCGATGATTTCCGGATTGTCCTTGAGGTAAATAAATCCCCTGGAGTCCAAACCGGGGTTGGCGATCAGCTTGCCGGTGTCTTGATTGATGCGGAAGACGACAATCACGACGCCGTTTTCCGACATGATCTGCCGGTCCAACATCACTTTGGACAGGTGGGCCTCGCCTTCGCTGCTGCCATCGATGAAAATATTATTAGCCGGAATCTTACTCTTGCTCTTGCGCATCAGTTCGCCATCGGTTTCGATGATGTCGCCGTTGTCGGCCAGGATCACCTGGTTATCGGCCATGCCAATGTCCACGGCCAGTTGCTTGTGGGCGTGGCGCATGTGATATTCCCCGTGAACGGGGATCAAATAGCGGGGCGTCAGGAGTTTTAGCATCAGCTTTAGCTCTTCTTGTCTGGCATGACCAGAAGTGTGAACGTCCATGTGTTCATTCGTGATGACGTTGACGTCGTGTTTCAAGAGTCGGTTCATCATGCCCACCACGGCTTTTTCATTGCCAATGATGGGGTTAGAAGACAGCACGATAGTATCATTTGGCTTCAGCTGAATGTCCCGGTGCTCTCCCAGCGAGATCCGGTTCAGGGCCGACAGGCCCTCACCTTGTGAACCGGTACAGAGGATCACGGTCTTGTGGGCCGGATGACTCTGGTTGCTGCGGTTGAATTCCTGCAGTACTCCCCTTGGTGGCTTGATGAAGCCCAGCTTGACGCCAATTTCGACGTTGTTCATCATGCTGCGCCCGCTGATAAAGACCTTTCGGTCACTTTTGTGGGCGAAGGTCAAAATCTGGTTGATTCGTCCCATCAGTGATGAAAACGAAGCAATAATGAGCCTCCCCTTTGCTTTTTCGATAATGTGCTCGAGAACGCCGGCCACCTTTTTTTCGGACATGGTGTAGCCGGGTTTGGTGGCGTTGGTTGACTCACCCATGAAGGCCAGGACACCCTCAGCTCCGATTTTTGCCAAATTTTGAAAGTCGGCGCATTCGCCGACGGCGGGAGTAAAGTCAAATTTATAGTCGCCGCTATGGACGATGCTTCCCAGAGGAGTTCTGACCACGATGCCGTTGGAATCGGGGATGGAGTGATTTTGCATGAAGAACTCGATCTCAAAAGCTCCGGCACGAAAGCGCTTGCCGTTTTGCACCACGTGGAGCTTGGTGCGTGGGCCCAGCTTATATTCCGCGATGTGCTTTTCGATCATGCCGATGGTGAGGCCGGAGGCATAGACCGGGGGAAAGCCCAGTTTTGGCAAAATATGGCGTAGCCCTCCGATGTGATCGAGGTGGCCATGCGTAATGAGCATGGCTTTAATCTTGTGCTTGTTCTGTTCCAGATAACTGGTGTCCGGGATCACGTAATCAATGCCGAGCATTCCGGGTTCCGGAAACTGTAGGCCACAATCGATGGTGACGATGTCATTTCCATACTCGATGGCGTTCATGTTCTTACCCACCTCTTCCAGGCCGGCCATGGGAATAATCCGGAGGAGTTTGTCCGTCTTGAAACGCTTCTGCTGTTGGTTATTGTTTTGTTCCCGATCGACAGGCTGGTGGGGTTTTCTCGCATCCCCCCGATGGGGAGCTTGCTGCTTATTCTTTCTCTTAAACCATTTCATATTCTTTTCTCATTTTATTGAATAATCTTAATCCCAGTCTAGCAGAGCTGTGGGAAGATTACAAGCAGAGTATTTTTAATACCATAAATAATGGCTTATATAAGCTAGATTATTAGTTTTAAAAACAGCTAAAAATCAGGCTCCCTTTCATGAGCCTTCGATTTAAGGTATAATGGAAGCAACACCCTGTCTGATTTTCATGTCCACTCGCCTGAAGATTTTCTCCGGCAGTTCTCATCAAAAATTCGCGAAGGCTATTTGTGAGCATCTCCAGATGGATCTGGGCGGGGTCTTGATCAAGCGCTTCGCCAGCAACGAGATTTATGTTCGTCTTCAAGAAACCGTGCGGGGTTACGAGGTGTTCGTGGTGCAAACGGCCACGAGAAATGTGAACGAGGACTTCATGGAGCTGTTCCTCCTCTGCGATACCCTCAAGCGCTCGTTCGCGAAAAAGGTTCACGTGGTGATGCCTTTTTTCGGCTATGCTCGCCAAGACCGAGTAGCCGCGCCCAGGGAAACGATCTCCGCCAAATTAATGGCGGATTTGTTGGTCGCTTCCGGGGCCGATCACGTGATGACGGTAGCTTTGCATTCGGACCAGATTCAGGGTTTCTTCGATGTTCCGGTGGATAACATCAATCCATCGAGATTGTTCGTGGAGTATATTCAGTCACTCAAGCTCCGTGACGCGGTGGTGGTGACGCCTGACGCGGGTGGGGCCAAAGAGGCCAAGAAGTTTGCCGATAGTCTTGGTTGTCCACTGGCAGTGTTGAACAAGCAGCGGGCGGCGCACAATCAGTCCGAGGTTACCCACGTGATCGGAGATGTGAAAGGAAGAACTTGTATCGTCTACGACGATATGATCGACACGGCCGGATCGGTTTGCCATGCCAAGGAGGCTCTGGAAAAGGCGGGGGCTGGGAAGGACATGTACCTGGCGGCCACGCACGCGGTACTTTCCGGGGAAGCAGTGGATCGCCTGAACAAGGCTGACTTCAGGCAAATCGTGGTAACCGACTCGATTCCGCTCCCGGAGGAGCGGCTCAACCATCTGCATGTTTTAACTTTAACTCCTTTGCTAGCCGAAATTATCAAGCGAGTAGAGAGTGGAGAAAGTGTTTCTGGACTCTATTAGTCTGTAGTGAGTAGTCTGTAGTTTGTGGGGCATCATAGGTGATGCTACTGCAAACTATGAACTCCTGACTACAAACTCTCTATGAAGATTGTTCTCGCTACTGACCATGCCGGCTACTTGCACAAGGAAGCTCTCAAGAAGTATTTGATTGAGAAAGGGTATCAGGTGGAGGATTTTGGTACTTATTCGGAAGAAGCCTGCGATTATCCGGACTTCATTTACCCGGCAGCGAAAGCTGTGGCCGCAGATCCCGAGCATGTTCGGGGTATTATCTTCGGCGGATCCGGCCAGGGCGAGGCCACCGTGGCCAATCGCGTCAGGGGAGTTCGGGCAACAACGTATTACCATCACGATCCCAGAATTATTGAGCAGTCACGAACTCACAACAACGCGAACGTGCTTTCCATTGGCGCCCGGTACGTGACGATAGAGCAGATGAAAGAAGCGGTTGAGCAGTGGTTAGCCACGGATTTTCCTCAAGAGGAGCGTCACTTGCGGCGCATTCAAAAGATCGACGAAAGGAACCTCTGAAAAACGCCTGCCTGCCCTCCTTCGGCGGGTAAACCGGCAGGCAGGCGATCTGCTACTCCTGCCGGGTTTTGTTGCTGTTGAAGCGCGTCGAGCCTCGATGAGCGTGGTTCATTTCCAGCACGGCTCGTTCTATGGCTTCATCAACCTCAGTCGTGGCTGGATCATCCATGATCAAAATGTCGGGAGTTACGCCGACATTGTCAATACTCCTGCCTTTGGCGGTTAGCCATTCGGCCACGGTGAACTTCAGGGCTCCTCCGCCCTTTGCTCCGGAACCAACCTGGGCGATTTCCTGGACCGTACCCTTACCAAAGCTTTTTTCGCCCAACACCTTAATGCCGTAATCCTGGAGCGTTCCGGCCAGAATTTCCGAGGCGGAAGCGGAGCCGCGATTAACGATGATGGTGGTGGGAATCACGCTGATGTCGATGATCGCGTCGCGGGAAGATTTAAAAGGCGTGGTGGAATGCAAGTCTTTAGTCAGAACCAGATCTTTATCTTTATCCACCAGGGCATCGAGAATCTCCACGACTACGTTCAGAAACCCACCGGGATTATTGCGGAGATCGATCACAAGGCCGGCGGGAGGACTTGCCTTTATTTTTTCCAATTCCTTCCTCATCTGTAGGGCGGTATTGGCGCCGAATTGAACCAGCTTCATCACCTTCACCCCATCGGAGCGGTCGACAACCTCCAGGGTGGGGATGTTGATTTCGTCCCGAATGATATCGATCGCAAGCTGACTGCCGTTTCGTTTTACCGTCAGAGTTAGCTTTTCGCCTTTTGGCCCACGGATCAAGGTCACGGCCTCTTGCAGCGTCATGCCTTCGGTCGATCTCCCGTCAATTTTTAGCACGATGTCTCCCGCGTGCAATCCGGCCGTCTCGGCGGGACTGCCCTTGATGGGGGAGACGATAATAATCTGGCTTTCTTTTTCCTCGATGTAAGCGCCGATGCCAAAGAATTTGCCCTGCAGACCGCTAAAGAAAGCCTGGTACTCACTCGGAGTGTAGTACTGAATGTACTTATCTTTTTCCAATGACTTTACCATGGCTTTGATGGCTTTTTCCGCGGCCTCGTCAGCTTTAAAATCTTTGTTGAAATAGCTGCGTGCTTTCAGGGTGTTCAATACTTCGTTCAAGGTCTCGCCATAGCTGCCTTTTCCGCCTAGATTGTTTCTTCCGCCTTCAGGAACGAATTCTATGATGAGCTCCTTTTGCTCGCCGATAACATGAGCATTAGAGGTTATGGAATAGGCTATTCCCAGCATCTCACTGCGATTGAGCTCCTCCTGAGTGAGATCTCGAATCAGCCTCCTGACACCGGCTCTTCCCTGAGGGGTAGGGAAGATGCGGGTTTTGATGGCAGCGGTAATGGCACTCTGGTGCTCGGGATTTTTGATGCTTTTTACTTCCTCCTCCCAGTCTTCCTGAGTGGAGAAAAAAGGTTTTTGTATCCCAGCCGCCTTGAGGGCCATGACCAAAAAATCAATTTTCTTCAGAGAGCCAAGCCTTCTGGCGTCTTTTGCTAACAGGCCTTCCTGAATGGCTTTTTTATAGGCCTGGATGGGGACAGTCTCGCTTTTTTCCTTTACGATTCGCTCGAGAACGCAAATGGCTTCTTCAGTCGTCGCCTTGCGGGTCGTATCATCGGTTTGTTTGCGAATGCAGCCCTTGCTTTCGCCGATGAACTGATACTTGTTCAAAAATTCCGTGGTTGTTTTTAAATTCAGGTCGACTTCCGTGTCTGACTCATCGGCTTCCTGGGCGAAGACGGTCGGAAAAGACAAGGTGTGCAGAACGAGGGCAAGGCTGAGGAGGGTGAGGGAAAGCTTTCGCATCATACTTTATTAAGTTTTAAGCGTTTCAGTCTTCCACTAAATTTCCTTTTTGTAAACTTTACAAGACATCTAGAAGTGGTAAGGATGGTGGTGTCAAAATCTCCTCGAAAGGCTTACCTCCTTCCTCACCATGAACACTTTTTCCATTCTCATCCCAACCTATAATAGAAAAGAGAAGCTCAAGAAAGTGCTGGAAGCAGTTGCCCAGCAGATGGGAATAGAAAATGGGGAAGTGGTGGTGGGGATTGATGGTAGTAGCGATGGCACGGAGGAATACGTCCGTTCCTTGGCCGCTGACTTTCCGGCGGCGCTGAGGTATTTTTTCATCTCTAACAGTGGTAGGGCAGTGGTCCGAAATCGACTGCTGGAGGCGGCGAAGGGCGACATCATTCTGTTTATTCAGGATGATATCATTGTTACTCCGGGCTGGCTTGAGGCTCATCTCGACTTTCATCGGCGGACACGGGGCGCTCTGGTGGGATTCATCACCTGGTATCCCGAGGCGAACATCACGCCATATATGCGCTGGCTGGAAGACGGAGGGCACCTGCTCAGATTCAAAGGTCTTTCCAATGGAACTGAGACGGACTTCTGGCACTTTTATACCGGCAATATTTCTTTTCCAAGCGATCTTGTTTCCGATCTTCGCTTCGACGAATCTTTCCAGGGCTATGGGTGGGAGGACATTCTGTTCGGATACGAGTTTGCTCGCCGAGGCCGTAAGGTGTATTATTCCAGCTCTGCGAAGGTTTATCACTGGGACGAATACCGAGAGGAAGACCTGGAAGCCTATATGACTCGAGTCGCCCAAAGCGCCAGGCTGGCGGAAAAAAAGCATCCCAGGGTTGGGTTCGTACCCCCCTGCTGGAAAAAGGCTCTTCTCTTCTTCTCCATCTGGTTGAGTCGTCCGCTGTGGTTTCTCCTCCCTCGTCGTTGGAAGTGGTATCTGCACATGAAGCAAACCTTCTTGCGCGCTCTAAAAGCACCTTATGCTCCTGCAAAGCCCACAAGACATCGTTCGGCAGGTTCATGAATACGGCCATTTTGACCCCGAAGAATTTTTAAAAATAAGCCGTATTTTTTTGGAGGCATCGGCTCGTGAAGGTTTTGGTATTCACACGCAATTAGCCCTGAGAGCTCTCATTGAGCTGAAGGTCGATCTGGATACCATCACCGCTTTTCTTATTTTTTGTCTGCCTGTTCGGCAGACAGGTTCGCCTGTTCGTGTAGAAGCATTCTTATCTCAGGAGGTGCAATCTTTGGTCGACAGTTTGGAGAATTTGCGAGATTTTGTGGTTTTGCGGCGCTTTCCCCAACAACAGGCGGTGGACTCGGTTCGCAAGATGTTTTTGGCCATGGCCAATGACCTGCGCGTGGTGCTAGTCCTGATGGCTATCCGCTATGCGGATCTTTTTGAAATCGAACGCTATAGCCCTCTGCTCCAGCGGCAAATCGTTCAGCAGACCCTAGAGGTCTTTGTTCCTCTGGCCGGTCGCCTGGGTATCTATCGCTTCAAAAGGCAGATGGAAGACCGTTGTTTCGCGCAGCTGTACCATGCTGATCATGAGCACCTGAGGGAGGTGTTTGCCAAGCGTCCCGAGCTGAATCATGACACCGCCGAACACTTGGCGAAAGAAATGAAAGCATTTTTGGATACCCATCAGATCAAGGCTGAAGTTATTGCTCGAGTAAAAGGTTTCTATAGCACTTATCAAAAACTTAAACGGAAGGGAACCCAGGAGATTGACCACATCCATGACCTGTTGGCGGTGAGGGTGATCGTCGATCAACCGATAGATTGTTATACCGTTCTTGGCTTGGTCAACAATCGGTGGGATCCGGTCAAAGGTCGCTTCAAGGATTATATTACCCGACCCAAGGCCAATGGATATCAGAGCTTGCATACGGCGATTG
>JAUYKR010000118.1 GCA_030699855.1 bacterium | reverse complement strand
TTTACTTTAAATTTTAAATGTCGGTAACTGTGGTCTTTCGACCCACGGGCGAAGTTTCACGTATCGTATTGCCAGGCAAAGCTGCTTTCCCTAGACTGTTCCTAGTGTTTTCTCTCTTCGATTCATGCGTGACCTCATTCTCTTCGGCGTTCAGGGTTGTGGAAAAGGCACCCAGAGCCGCATCCTAGCTGAACGAGGCGGATATAAAGTCTTCGAAACCGGTAAGGAGCTGCGTGCCTTAACGGCTGATGCGTCTTCCGAGCTCGGCCAAAAGATCAAGGGTATCATCGAGGTGGGAAACCTGGTGTCGGATGAGGTGGTCATCGAAATCGTTGAGAACTTCCTCCAGAATATTCCCGCGGAGCAGCAGGTGATCTTTGACGGCCTGCCTCGCAAAGTGACTCAGAAAGATTTATTCGAAGAAGTCGTGGCCCGACATGGGCGACAGCCCCTGGGGGTGCTGATTCAGATTTCGGATGAGCTCGCTCTGCAGCGCCTGAGCGGACGTCACATGTCGAAGGCAACGGGAAAAATTTATCCGAGCAAGGAGGCCGCGCTTCTCGAGTGCCCTGCGGAGGACGTGTACCAGCGCGCCGACGACACCCCAGACGCCATCAAGACACGGCTTAAAAATTATCATACGGAGACCCAGCCGGTGATCGACTGGTATCAGCAGCAGGGTAGGCTGGTGGAAGTGAGGGGTGATCAGGCGACAGAGGCGGTTACGGAAGAACTCATCAACCGAATTTCACATGGCTAAGGGAGAGATTTATATCAAGAGCGCAGAGGAGATTCGACTGCTCCGCGAAGGAGGCAAGATTCTTTACGAAATTCTCCACAAGACGGCCGGAAAAGTCCGGGCCGGGGTTTCCACCGGAGAGTTGAACGAGTACGCGGAAATGCTTTTGGCCGGACGGGGAGTTCGGGGGGCCTTCAAGGGATACCACGCCTTTCCGGCGGCGCTCTGCACCTCCGTGAACGAGGCCTGCGTGCATGGCATACCGTCCTTTGATTTTATTCTCAAGGAAGGAGACATTATCGGTCTCGACTTCGGGGTGGTCTACGAAGGTCTGATCACGGACAGCGCTATCACCGTTGCGGTCGGGCAGGTGAGTTCGGATCTCCAGCATCTGATGCGCACCACCAAGCAGGCGCTGCAGGAGGGAATAAAAGAGGCTCGAGTTGGCAACCGGGTAGGGGCGATAAGCGCCGCCGTGCAAAAGATTGTCGAGCGTCAAGGTTACCATTGCGTGCGCGATCTGATCGGTCACGGAGTCGGTTACGAAGTCCACGAAGCGCCGGAAGTTCACAATGTGGGAAAAAAAAGTGATGGCCCCGAGCTTCGCGAGGGGATGGTGATTGCCATTGAGCCGATTACCACTATAGGAGACTGGAAAGTGCGGACCTTAAAAGATAACTGGACGGTGGTGACCGCAGACGGGTCGATGTCGGCCCATTATGAACATTCGGTGGCGATCACGAAGGAGGGGCCGGTGGTTCTGACGGGGGAGTGAAACGGAGTTTTTATTCTTCTGGAGTTAGGGGTTGAAGCTCAGGATAGCCATCATTTGGATCAGCGGCTACTGGTGGCGGGAGGGAATTCCAGATAGCACGAGCTATGCCACTGTTGATGTCACGGATGGCGATAATTCCGCCTTGCTGAATGATTCCCACCAGCAAGTCGCAGGTCTCAGTGGAAGTGCCAGGGACTTTTGGAGGAACGGCAAATCCCATAGCGTTGGCCAATGGCCAAAAGAGATTACGGTAGAGATAATAGTTCTGAGCAGAAGAGACTAGATCTTCGAATGTTTTGAGGATGACTAGGGTGTCTGAAATCTGTTCATTGCCATTCGCGATGCTGCAGGTGAGCGCTTCATTCACGTTGGTAATGTTCGGCACGGTATTGGACGTAAAAGTAAAGCTGCCGACAGAGAACCTGCTGGTATGATAATCAGCACTTTTTTCAAGCGAAGCAGATGTCCATCCTTGTCGGTTGTTGAGAAAGGCATGGGTCCCCTCGTGAATGGAGACATGGTGAAGGCGTTCTTGAGGTAATGGAGCCTGGAGGCTGACTCCTTCTTTCCTCATTTTCTCTTGGATAAGTGGCAGCAACGCCGCGGATTCTTCTGCCTGTTGAGGATAGATCACCGTTGCATTCGTGCCGCCAATAAACCGACCTATGATGTTCATGTTTCCCTGATTTGCGAATTTATCTGATTCTGTTTCCCAAAATGTATGATTGAGTGTGGTATCGCCGAAATTGATTGCAAGCGAGTTTTTATGAGCTGGTCCGATATTTTCTCGTATTGCCCGCTGGGACCCTAGGGTCCCATCATCTTCGATACGAAAGAAGCAACGATCTTCCATTACCCCTACTCCAAGAGCACTGAGGAGGTCGCAAGCATTACGTTGATTCAATTTGTCGATGCCGAAATGTTTTTTGTAGATTTCCTTTATTTCTTCAAATTCAGGACATGCTACGAGGGCTTCAAAGATCTCCGTTATGCGCTCAAAGGGAAGAGGCTCCCCATTTTTGAAGAGTGGAGCTACTGCTGTTAGTAGTGCTGAAGCTCTTTGTTGATTCTCTGGGGTGTGAACTCCCAGAACCGCTTCTTTTTTCAGATCGATAGATACGGCTGGGAACTTGCGTTGGTACTCAGGTGTTTTTGGTTTATCATCGGAAACAAGCCACACGATCGGTGGCACTCCAACTGCTGCTGTCCCCCCAACAATGCCGAGTGCTTTCAGGAGTCTTCTTCTTCCTCTAAACCTTCCAGCTTCTATTTTTTCTGGTGCAGGTCCCTGAACTATCTGTTCCTTTTTTCTTCCCATCACCTGCATAAATTTTCCACACTCCCCACAATCACAATTTTTAATGATTTTTCGCTTGTCTTCTTGTTTTTTGTTTTTCGGATTCGGGCAGCGATCGTCGGGAGTTTTCTCTGCGTAGGGGCTGGAGTGTTCAAGGTCTGGTGGTAGAGGGGCTTCAGGCATATTGAAGGAAAGCGGGCTTGTATCCTCTCAGTATAGCGCATTTCAACTCGGGGATGAAGGGTTTTAGCTATTTATCTCATAGATCCCAGGCACAAATGTGCTTGATTCCTTCTTTGTTTCCAAAGGAAACATCGTCAAGGCTGATTACGATTTTTTCATGAGCATCGTGAATATTTTCCAATGGCCTGAACTCTCTTTCGCTCACCCTTTTTTCCGCGAGAGAGTAGGCGACCTGGACATACTTTCTTTCTTGTTCATTTTCTATGATGAAATCCACTTCAGCTCCCTGGATGCTTCCGACAAAGATTTTATAACCCCGCTCTCGATAGTGAAGGTAGATACTGTTTTCCAGATGCTTTCCAAGCCCTTCGTCGAATCGTGAGCTGAGGAAATTTCGGAAAGCGAGATCGTTCAGATAATACTTTTTACTTCCAGAGAAAATATTTTTTCCTTTTATGTCGAAGCGCTGAACTTCATGGACAAGGTAGGTTTGCTCCAAAGAGCGGACATAGTGAGACACGGTATCGTGATTGGTTCTCTGCTGACTACTCTTCAGGGCATTGACGATGGAGTTCAGCGAAGAGAGATTGCCGATGTTATCGGCGAGGAATTGAAATACGCGCTCGAGCAGCGAGGCATCTTTAATATTATACCGCTCCACAATGTCTTTCAGGAGGATGGTATCTCGCAGGGATGAAACGTAGTGACGCCTGATTTCTTCTGTTGTTAAATGAAAAAGCTCAGGAAGGCCTCCTGATGACAGATAGGAAAGATAGCTTTTCTTTCCCCGCTCGAGATTGAGGAAATCACAATATTCCTGAAACGAGAATGGGAGCACTTCAAAGGTGATATACCTGCCGCTCAGGCGGCTTGCGAGCTCTCCTGAGAGCAGGGTTGAATTTGATCCGGTGATGATAAGCTCATAATTCTCTTTCGGATTTTGTGCCAGAGAGCTGACAACCTTTTCCCACCCATCAATGTTTTGTACTTCGTCGAGAATGACAAACATTTTTCCCTTCGTTTTCAGCTTTTTTTTCGTGAACGTGATGAGATCGTGCAGTTTTTTCGCGTCATTTATCGTTTCAAACTCCATCAATTCTTTGTTGAGGTAGAGGGTGTTTTTCGGAGGAATCCCTTTTCGAATGAGCTCATGGATGATTTGTCGAATAAGATAGCTTTTTCCCGCCCTTCGTTGACCCACAATGACCTTAATCAGCTTATTGCCCAGGGCAGGCTGAAATTTTTTGAGATATCCCTTTCTCTCATATCCTATGGGTAGGTGCTTCAAAGAAGACCAAAGATTGTATCTTTCGAGCTGTTTGAATATTTCAATCATACCTGAAACTTTTAACTATTTTTGCTTCACTTTCAACTATACCTGAAACTTTTTCTTTTGCAAGCGTTAGAAAAAAAAGCGCCGTTATCTTGTAACGCGCTGTATGAAGAGGGCGCTGTCGCTGAATTTTACTTATCTATTTTTTCTTTATTTTCATTTTATAATATATATTAAATATGTCAATACAAAGTATTCCTTCCCCAATGATTCGGGTTGTGTCTTTTACACTTTTCTCATAAACTCGTTAGGCTTTGTGTTCGGTAACCTTCCCTTAAGTGGCCAAACAAGAGAATATTCGGGTCGATGGAGTGGTAATAAGTCCGCTTCCAAACGCCCATTTCATTGTTAAGGTCATCAGCGAGGGATTCGAAGGACACCAGGTTAACGCCCACATCTCCGGCAAGATGCGACTGAATTACATCAAGATTATGCCCGGAGATCATGTCGTTTTGGAACTCACCCCCTTTGATCTCAGCAAGGGCCGGATTGTCTACCGTGGGAAGGAGAAGCGCGAGGCCATTGCCCCGACGCCATCCGATTCCCCGGTTGAAGCGGCGGGGGAGCAGATTGATCCCAGTTCCAGCGAAAACGCTGAACCAGTCCCGACCACGGTCGAGAACTCAGCCGAGAAGGAGATGTAATGTTGCCCCGATCATTCTTTTTGTTTTCTTATGAAAGTTTGCACCTCCGTCAGCACCATTTGCGAGCACTGTCAGATCATTCGCCGCAGCGGTAAAGGCGGGAATCAGGGCAAAAGGGTTCGTCGGGTCCTGGTCCGCTGCAAGCGGAACCGAAGGCACAACCGCCGACAGGGGTAGTAAAAAAGTAGAATTAATTTTTCTGACTATGGCTCGTATCGCCGGTGTGAATCTTCCCAACGACAAGCGTATCGCTATCGCTCTTACCTACATCTATGGTATTGGCAAGGGCCTGAGTGAAACGATCCTTGCCAGGGCTGGGGTAGACTACAATGTACGAACCAAGGATCTGACTCCCGCCCAGGAGAATGCGATTCGCCAGATTATCAGCACTCTGATTGTAGAGGGAGATTTGCGCCGCAATGTGCAACTCAATATCAAGAGACTCCAGGACGTCGGTTCCTACCGCGGCTTTCGCCATCGTCGCCGGCTTCCGGTGCGAGGACAGCGCACCAAGACCAACGCTCGTACCAAGCGAGGCAGGAAGATGACGGTTGCCAATAAAAAGATGGAGACAAAATAATTTTTTAACGGTTTGTTTCATGGCTGATGAAGCCACACAGGTCGCGGATGAGAAGGCAGCTAAGGCAGCAGACGTTCCGGAGGGAACTGCTGCCGAAGAGGGCGTGCTGAAAAAGCCGAAGAAAAAGATCAAGCGTTTGGTGAAGAACTGCACCGTTTACATCACGGCCGGCTTTAACAACACGCTGCTGACCGCTACCGACATGGATGGCAAGGTCTTGGCCCGCAGCAGTTCCGGCGCCAGCGGCTTCAAGGGAACAAAAAAGTCGACTCCTTACGCGGCTCAGATCGCGGCGGAGCGGCTCGCCGAAAAGCTGGAGCAATTTGGGACAGAGTCTCTGCACGTTTACGTCAAGGGCGTTGGCCCCGGGCGGGAACAGGGAATCCGCGGACTGGTCAAAACCTTTAGCGTGGATCTGATCGTGGATAGAACGGCTGTTCCCCACAATGGATGCCGCCAGAAAAAACGACGACGAGTCTAAACTTTTCTTTTCTTCTTCTCATGGCACGCTACACCGGACCCAAAGGACGACTCTGTCGACGGGAGGGACTCAACCTCTTCGGTCGACCGAAATACGCTAAGATTTTAGAGAGAAAGCCATCCAAACCCGGCCAACAGCAAAAAGCTGGTGGCGGGAGTAGTAAACGATCCGAATATGCGGTGCAGTTGAGGGAAAAACAGCGGCTTCGCTTTATGTTTGGTCTGTCCGAAAAGCAGTTTAAGGGTGTTTGCGACCGGGCCATAAGCAGCAAGGGTCTTACGACCGATAACCTGATGAGAGAACTTGAGCTGCGCCTGGATAATGTTCTTTATCGGTCTGGTCTCGCTCTCACTCGCATGCAGGCCCGTCAATTGGCCAGTCACGGACACTTCCTGGTCAATGGCCGCCGAGTCGACGTTCCTTCCTATCAGGTTCGAGTGGGGGATAAAATAGAGGCGCGGCCGAAATCAAAAAAATCACCCGTATTTCCGGCCATTTTGGAAGAGAATAAAGGAGTGAGCCCGGCCAGATGGCTCAAGGTGGATACCAAGGGCTTGTCCGTGGAGGTTTCGGATGTTCCAGCCAGCGGCGACTTCGAGCAGCTCGTCGACTGTCAAAAAATCATTGAGTACTACTCTCGGTAGTCTTTATTTTCTTTATTTCTCTTTTTGTATGCATATCATCCAGGCAGAGATTGGTATCCCCCAGGTTACGATTGAAAAACTCGGGGAAAACCATGTTCTCGTAACGGTTGAGCCCCTTCCTCAGGGCTATGGCATGACCCTTGGAAATGCATTACGGCGCGTGCTTCTTTCGTCAATTCCCGGTGTCGCCATCACAGGCATAAAGGTCGATGGGGCCAAACACGAATACTCTGTCGTTCCCGGAGTCAAAGACAGCGTCCTTGACCTGATTTTGAACCTTAAGGAGGTGGTTTTCAAAATGCACTCAAAAGATCCGGCTGTCGTTACTCTCAAGGTTAGCAACCATAGCGGTGAGGTGACGGCTGGCATGATTCACTGTCCTACCGGTGTTGAGGTTCTGAACCCCGAGCTGGTGATTACCTCGGTTGACAAGAAGAGTTCCAGTCTGGAGGTCAAAATTTTCCTCCAAAAAGGGGTTGGCTACCAGGTGGTGGATAATGCCAAGAACGGTGATCCGGACATGATTCTCGTCGATGCTATTTTCAGTCCGATCAGGCGCGTGCGTTTCGACGTCACCAGCACCCGCGTGGGGCAAATGACAAACCTGGACAGGCTTCAGCTGGAAATCGTCTCCAACGGATCGTCTGACGCTTCTGAATCCCTGAAATTCGCGTCCGATATTCTCAGCTCGTATTTCGGATACTTCAATCAAACAGGAACGCCGGCCGATGCTCAGTTCATGACCACGGCTCACGATATTGTCGCCAAGCAGCAGGTCGAAGAGGAGAAAGCTGCCCGTACCGAATATACCCCGATAGAAATTCTCAACCTCAGCCCTCGCACGCTTAACGCTCTCATCAACGGCGGCATTGGTTCAATCGAACAGCTGGCGCTGTGCACGGACAGCAAGATCGCCAACCTCAGAGGTTTTGGAAAAAAGGCGATGGACGAGGTACGAGATGCCCTGGCCAAAAGGGGATTATCACTCCTTGACGATTAGCCTTTTCTCCCTTACTGTAGCACCCTTTCTCCTTCATTTTTTATGAGGCACCGACGAAACAGAACGAAACTGGGACGTCCTGCGGATCACCGCAAGGCTCTGATCCGCAATCTGGCGACTTCGCTGGCGCTGCACGGGAAAATTTCTACCACGACCGCCAAGGCCAAGGCTCTGATTTCCTTTTACGAACACCTGTTGGCTCTGACCAGGGGCGAAAAGGAAAGCATGAACGCCATCCGCATCGTCAAGCGCCATTTGTTTACCATTCCCGCTCAAAAGGCCTTTATCGAGCGACTCAAAAACTTGAAAGGAGATTACGGGTGGTTGCGAGCTACCAAGCTTGGTCCTCGCGATGGAGATGGAGCCGAGATCAGCCAGATTGAATTTGTCGAATCTTCCTCATAAGACTTATGAAGTTCTCTCCCAAAACATCCACGCCTACCCGAGAGCAGAAGCTGGACAAGAAGTGGTATCTGCTGAACGCCGAGGGGAAAATCCTTGGTCATCTGGCCACTCAGATCGCCGACATCCTGCGCGGAAAGAACAAGCCCACTTTTGCTCCCCACATGGACATGGGTGACCACGTAATTGTTATCAATGCCGAGAAGATCAAGGTGACGGGGACGAATAAACCCGATCAGAAGATGTACACGACTCACAGCGGATATCCGGGTCATATCAAGCGCGTCAATCTGGCGACGATGCTGAAAAAGAGACCACTGCGGGTACTCGAGAGCGCGGTTAGCGGTATGTTGCCCAAGAATAGACTCCGCCCCGTGTTCCTTAAGAAGCTTCATCTCTACGAAGGGGGTGAGCATGGACACGAAGCTCAAAAGCCAATAGCTCTTTCTTAATTTTTCTCATGACACAGCAGTATCACTACGCCAATGGTAAGCGAAAAACCTCGGTTGCCCGGGTCTATGTCCAGCCCAACGGCAGTGGGGAGGTGGTCATCAACGGTGTTCCGGCCGCTCAATATTTCACCGTCAGTACCCAACTGGGTACGATCCTGGAGCCATTGCAGGCAGTTGAGCAGGATAAACTGGTGAACATCATGGTGAAGGTCTTCGGCGGAGGGACAACAGGTCAGGCTCAGGCCATTCGCCATGGCATTGCCCGAGGCCTCGTGAAAATGGATATCAAATTCCGTCCGGTGCTCAAGCGCATGGGTTTTCTGACCCGCGATGCCAGGACGGTGGAACGAAAAAAGCCAGGACTCAGAAAAGCCAGACGGGCGCCACAGTGGGCGAAGCGTTAGGAAGCCTAAGCTACCTTGCTGCCTGGTCCGCCCTGTCAATCGGGGACTCGTCACTCAGGTGGTGGAGCACGAGGTCTCTTATTTTTTCCGTGCGCGAGTTTGACCAGCGCAAGTATCTCCCGATCTTTTCAACGATTTCGGCGCCGATTTCGGCGTGATAGGGATAATTTGACTGCGAGTCTTTCTTCCAAAAACGCCTGATGCTTTCCTTCCACCCGATGATCGAAAACAGGCGCCTGTTAGCGGTCTTATCGATACGGGAGAAAGGCTTGCCGACATCGTGGAGCAGGGCGCCCCAGCGCACGTGAAGCTCATTTTCCACGCGCTGAACCGTGAGCTTGGTGTGCTCGAATAGACTTAAGCGGTGGTAAGGAGAATTCTGATCGTAATGGTACTGGATCCAGATTTCGGGGAGGATAAATCTCATCAGCTCGGTCTGGCAGAGCATGTCCAGACCGCGGTGAGGATGGCTGGACGTGAGGATTCTGTCCATTTCCGAAGTCCAGCGCTCGCGAGAAATTTTCAAAATTTTGACGGCGTGTTCCGTGATTTTTTCCCGAGTTCCCCTCGTCGGCACGAAGGTGAATTGGGAGGCCAGGCGGCAGGCGCGAAGCATCCGGAGAGGATCTTCATTGATCCGCTCGCCGGGCTTTCCCACAAATTCAATGACACCAGCCTTCAAATGAGCGTAGCCGCCGAAGGGGTCGATGAGCTTCCCTTCGTCACCTACCGCCATGGCGTTGACAGTAAAGTCGCGGCGGCTCAGGTCGGCGGTGATGTCGCGGACGAACCGTACCTCCGGCTTGCGGGAGTCGCCGTAGGTTTCTGTTCGAAAGGTGGTGATCTCAATCAGTTCGGAGTTTTTGTCTCGGAAAGCGATGGTGCCAAACTTCTTCCCCATCAGGAGCGGCTTGAAGCCAGCTGACTTTATCGCCGCCTCGATTTCCGCTGGAGGGTTGGGAGTGGCAAAATCGAGGTCGCTGTGGGGGATTTCCAGTAATTTATCCCGCACGGATCCGCCGACCAGGTACAGCTTGATTCCCAGCAGGTCTTGGAAGTGGCGGATGGTGGCTTGGATTTCTTTCATGGTCAGAATCATTATTCGCAGAGAAGTATATACCGTTTTCTTGCTGCGGAACTTTCCGCACATTTTTTCTGTTTCAGGCCCTCTTTCTTTTAATGTCCTCGCTGCGAAAACGGTATATACTCCTCTGCTTTATTAGCTTTGCTCAGTTAAAAGCGGATACGCTTTATATCTCGCCTTCAGTCGGTCGATGATCATGAAGGCGGCCACCGACGGGATCATTGTGGTATTTTTCAGATCCATCACTCGCTCTTTAAACTTCCGCTCGTCGACATCGACGGAGTAGAGCACCTGATACAGGTCAAAAAGTCCGCGGTCTAGCAGGCGGGTGATGCCGGGGACGATTAATTGTGTCAGGTGATTGTCCAAGCTGTCTTCGCTTTGAAACAAGCCGGGATCGAAGGTGTCGATGGATACCGGATCTTTGAAAAGGTTAGCTCGGTAACACCTGTCGAGGATGAGTTGGTAGAAATCTTTCACGGCTCGCTGATTTGTGGCTTGGGGATGGGACATTTGATATACTCAGTAAAGAGTGGTGCGGTGGGAAAGAATTGTTTTTTCAAGCTACCCACCTCATCGTCCCGCATGCGGGACTCTTCGTAGCCTCCTCGGGCCAAACGCTTTCAACAACAATCCCCCTCCGCCGTTTTCCCCTATAACATAGCATGAAATTTCACGTTTTGACGCTGTTCCCGGAACTTTTCAAAGCTTTCCAAAAGGAATCGATCATCGGGCGTGCCCTGAGGGGCAAAAAGGTGGGGATAAAGATGGTGCCTCTCCGAGGCTTTGGTCTCGGCAAACACCGCAAGGTGGACGACATCCCCTATGGGGGTGGGGGAGGGATGCTGATGAGCTGCGAGCCGCTGTTCAAGGCTTTCGAATCGGTTACAGCCAAGGGAAAAAAAGTTCGTTCCATCTACCTCACCCCACAGGGGCGGCGCTATACCCAGCGAACCGCGGAGCGGCTCTCCAAATACGATGAAATTATCCTCCTCTGCGGACACTACGAAGGGGTCGATCAGCGAGTATTGGACGAGTTGATCGATGAGGAAATCTCCATCGGGGACTACGTGCTCACGGGTGGAGAACTCCCTGCCATGGTGGTGATGGACGGCGTTATTCGCCTGCTTCCAGGAGTCCTTGGCCAGGAAGAGTCGCATCAGCTTGATTCCTTTTCAAAAGCCTTTGCGGGCAAGCGCGAGTATCCACACTATACCCGTCCGGCGGAGTTTCGAGGACTCAAAGTGCCGGAGGTGCTGCTTTCCGGTAATCATGCGGAGATCGAGAAGTGGAGGAGGGGGAGATTGAAGTAATGCAGCTATTTGGATTTCTTGCTGCGGAAGGGGCCGGGAGTTTTTTCTGTTTCATTTTCCTTTTCTTTCAATGTCCTCGCTTCGAAATCCAAATAGCTGCATTACTTCACGCCATGACGATGAAAAGGTTATTTTTCAGAAATACCGACAAAAACTGCAGGCTGCAGATGTGCTGTATGTGAATGTGAAAGTTATTCCCAAAGCTTCAAAAACTGAATTTGTCGAGGTGATGGTGGGGCCGGATGGTGAGGACATTTTAAAAATCCGCGTCGCTGCTGTGCCGGAAAAGGGGAGGGCCAATGAAGAACTGTGCCGGTATTTGGGGAAATGCCTGGGAGTTCCGAAGGGGCAGGTGAAGGTAAGCGCCGGTCAGAGTTCTCGACAAAAGCTAATCAAAGTAAGCCAATCCCGTTGATAATTCCGGTTGATAGTGCCGCCACCAGGAGGCCAGAAATAATCAGGCCGATAAAAATGAGGCCAATAGCCTTCCAGTAGGGAACCCCCATTAAAAAAGCCAGCAGTGAGCCGGTCCAGGCGCCGGTGCCGGGCAGCGGCACGGCCACGATCAAAATGAGGGCCAGTAAGCCCCAGCGGTAGAACTTGGCGCTGTGTTCTCGGTGAACTTTATTATAAAACCAATGGATAATGCTTGTCTCCTCCAGAGCGGCTTCATGGGCCTTTTTGCAGACCAGGAAGACGATATAACTCCACAAAGGGACGCCGATGAAGACGGCTATGTGCCAAAGAAGGTCGCGTATTCCCAGGTGGAAGAGGAGAGCGCTGGCGGCCAGGGTTACCATGGGGACGCCCCAATAGATCCACTGCTGGCGGCTATTCTTTACGATCAACTCGTGCAGCCAAACCACGGTTCTGTTGATCCGCGGAGCAAGGTGGTCATGCAGCCAGTGGGTTATTCTTGGCATGAACCAGAGGAGCACAAAACAAGGGAGCAAATTGCCAATAATGGCTCCAGTAGTGACAAACCAAATCGGTAGTTCCGGGTATCTCGCCAGAAAAAAGGGGATGGTTCCGCGCAGCTCCATAACTGGAATAGTGGAGCTGGCAACAATGAGGGCGAAGAGCTTGATAGCCATAGGCTGATCTTAGATCATTCTTTTCGTGTTTGTCAAAACCGAAAGGGCTTGTTATTCTACAGCTACTTTTCTTTACGCGATGAAATTTAAGTGTTCTCACAAGGCTCTTTCTCACGCTTTGGACCTGGTGACCCACGTGATCGACGCTAACGTGACCCTGCCGGTCTTGAATAACATCCTGGTTCGGGCAGAGGGAAAAAAAGTGTTCTTCTCCGCCACCAACCTGGAAATGGCGGTGAATTATTGGATCGAGGCGGCGGTCGTGAACGAGGGGGCGGTTACCATTCCCGCCAAGCTTTTTTCTGACTATGTCAGCTTGCTCAGGGAGCAAGAAGTGGAGTGCGCGGTGGTGGAAGGTTTGACCTTATCCATGTCCTCCGCCGGATCGAAGACCAAGATCAAGTGTATTGCCGCCGAGGAATATCCGACTATTTCCCCCATCGATGACAGCGTTCGCCTTGAGCTACCGATTGATGGCATTTCCAACACGGTGGCCCAAGTCAGCTTCGCGGCCTCCTTTACCAACACCAGGCCGGTTCTTTCCGGTGTTTACCTGGAGGCTGATGGCAAAGATCTTTTTATGGTGGCCACCGACAGTTTTCGCCTGAGCGAAAAAAAACTAAAGCTTCCACAAGCCGTTCATCAGCCCGCTCGCTGTATCGTGCCCGCTCGGGCCATCATAGAATTTGCTCGACTCTGCAGCAAAGAAGAGGGTGCCGAACAAGTCGAACTGCACATGGGGAAAAACCAGATCTTGTTCCAGGTGGGGCGGGTCGAACTCTACTCCCGACTGATCGAGGGAAACTTCCCGAACTATCGCCAAATCCTGCCCAAGGACAGCAAGACCTCGGCTTCTCTGGATACCGAAGATCTGACGCGGGCGGTGAAGCGAGTCAACCTGTTTGCCAGGGAGAATAACAGCAAGGTGCTCTTCACCTTCGAATCCGACAGGCTCCGTATTTCCACGCCAGATACCCAGGTTGGCACGGAAGAGGGGGAGCTCCCCATCGCTTTATCCGGAGAGCCGGGCAAGATCGCTCTTAACAGCGAATTTGTTCTCGACTTCCTCAGCCATGCCGGGGAAGATTTGATTTTCTTTGGCATTAGCGACGACAAATCTCCGGCGGTGCTGCGGCCTAACAGTTCGGAAGAGTTCCTGCACGTGATTATGCCGCTGAAGCTTTAGTCAGCTTGCCATCTCTCACCTTTTTTGCTATTCTTTGCTTGTTGAGAGCGCTCTTACAGCGCTTCTTTCTCAGATTATTTCTTGTCCCCTGAAAGACGATCTCACGTCTTTGGCCCCTTTTTTAATGCGGTTCTTTCCTTCCGATCTTCACCGGCAACAATTTGACCACTTGCAGAAGTCCCGCAGGCTGACTCTTTCCGGTACCGGAAACCTGAATGCCAAGGCTTACCTCCTCAGTGAACTGGTGAGGAATTTGGACGATAAGCTCAGCACCTTATTCTGGGTGATTGAGGATGCCAAGGAAGGGGACAAGACTTGTGAGGATTTTCGATTTTGGAGCCAGGTTCCGGTGCACAACTTCACCCTGCCGGAAGGGCGACAGCTGACCGATTTGGAAAAAATGTTGCGTCTGTATACCGTGCTTCGTCCCGAGCGAAAAGTGGTGGTGATTGATCCGCAAACCTTCTTTGCCGCCTATCCCAGTCGGCAGGATATCGAAAAATCCACTCTTCGCCTCCGGGTGGGAGATACGCTCGACAGCGTCGCGGTTATCAATCAACTGCTGGAGATTGGCTATGAATTCAGCCCCGATGACTTTTTGCCGCCTGGTTCGTATTGCAAGCAGGGAGGTCTGCTGAATATTTATATTCCCACCCTCAGCTCTCCCGTGAAGGTCGAACTCGACGGCGCCCAGATCAGCGGCTTGTACGAATACGATCAGGAGACTCAGCAGTTGGCCAGAAAGCACGAGAGCATCGATGTCGTTCCGCTCAAGTTTGCCC
The DNA here is from genome assembly GCA_030699855.1 of bacterium. Taxonomy (GTDB): domain Bacteria; phylum Patescibacteriota; class Gracilibacteria; order JAUYGZ01; family JAUYGZ01; genus JAUYKR01. Next base: position 614 of record JAUYKR010000118.1, on the reverse strand, counting down.
GGGAAAACGCCCACGTGCTCGACTTCCTGGGTGCTCGGGACCTGGTCGTTAATGATGAAATAGATTTGTCGCCGGAATTCGCGCAAAAGATGGATGAATTTTTTCACGAAGAACCCGGGAATGAAGTGCCGTACTTGGTTTCCTTTACCGCCTTTCCGGAGGAAAGCGACCAGCATTATTTTTATCTGTACTACCTTTCCATTCTCAAGTTTCAGGATGTCTACGATTTTCTTAACGACCTTCAAGAAAAATGGAAGGCAAAGTGGAAGGTGATGATTTTCACCAGGCATTTCGAAGAGCTCAAGGCCCTGCTTCGCGAAGAAAAAATTCCGTTTTCCAGCCCGGAGGACTTCAATGACAAAGTATTCCTGCATATCGAAGACGCTCATCGGTTTGTCCATCCTCCCCAGTCTTTTCAAAATCCACAATATAAGGTTGCCGTGCTCGGCGATCGGGAAATCTTCGATTTTCGTCAGATCCGTCGCAAGACCAGCAAGATTCAGCGCAAGATCAACCTCGAATTCCTGCGCAGCCTAAAGGATGGCGACTATGTCGTTCATGTCGATCATGGGATCGGCAAGTTTGTGGGTATTGTCCAGCAACTCTTCGAGGGT
>JAUYKR010000117.1 GCA_030699855.1 bacterium | reverse complement strand
CATCTCCGAAAAAGTAATACCTCTCTCCCAAACCATTTCAAATAATCTCCTATGAAATACTCCCCCGCCCACCAACAACTCTCCACACTCTTCTCTCCCCGCTCCATCGCCCTGGTTGGCGCGTCGAAGCACCCAGAAACGGTCGGGGGAACGCTTTTGAAGAACCTTATCGGGGGCGGCTTCAAAAAACCCCTCTTCCTCGTCAACCCCAAGTACGAGCGGATCGAAAAATTCCCATGCTATCCCAACCTCTCCGATATTCCGACCAGGCAAGTAGATCTGATCATCATCGCCACACCCGCAAAGACAGTGCCAAGCATTTTGGAACAGGCGGTCAGGAAAAAAGTTACAGCAGGTATCATCATCTCCGCCGGTTTCGCGGAAGAAGGCGGAAAGGGTAAGAAGCTGGAGCAGCAAATCCAGTCCATCGTCAAAAAAAACAAGATTCGCTTGCTCGGCCCCAACTGCCTGGGGCTGATGAATACGGACAGCAAGTTGAACGCCTCCTTCGCCGCCGACATGCCCAAGGCGGGTCCGATTGGATTTCTCTCTCAGAGCGGTGCCTTCTGCACCGCCATCCTCGACTGGGCTCAGCAGAGAAGTTTGGGCTTCAGCAGCATTATTTCCGTGGGCAACGAGGCCGATCTGAACGAGACCGACTTCATCGAATACCTGGCTGGAGATAAGCAGACCAAGGTCATCTCCGGTTATGTGAAGTCGATTGGAAATCTCAAGCGATTTCTGAATGCTGCCAAAAGCATTACTCCAACCAAGCCGATTATTCTTTTGAAAGGCGGACCGAAGAAGGAGGTGGAAATAAAGCGCGCCTTTCGCAAAGCCGGAATCGTTCACGCCAAAACCAGCCGCGAGCTGTTTCAATTGAGTCTGACCTTCGCGGAAGCTCCCCTGCCAAAGGGACCGAGAGTAGCCATTGTCAGCAACGGCGGCGGCCCGGTAACAATCGCGGTGGATGAGATTAAAAAGCGGCGATTAAAATTGGCTCAAAAACCCATCGACCTGATTGGCGACGCTCCACCGGAGCGCTATCGAATGGCGCTGGATCTGGTGAGCCGAGATCGGAATATCGACATGCTCATCGTCTTCCTGACTCATCAAAGAATGACCGACCCGGACAAGGTGGCGGACATCATTGTCCAGGCCAAAAAAAAGTTTAAGAAGCCCCTTTTGGTCAGCTTCATGGGTGGAGACGACGTGCTGCCGGCCCTCAAAAATTTGCAGAAACACCACATACCTACTTTTAGTTTTCCGGAGGAAGCGATCAAAACCGCCGCGGCTCTGTATCACGCTTCGAAACCCCGCTAAAGCATGGCTGAGACTAGATCGACTATTAACAATCAACCATTGATCGATTTCGCCATCCTAAATCATTGATCCGACCGCCATTGGCTCTATTATGGAGATCGTCTTAAAAGATAAGTCTCATGCGCAAACTGTTTTCCCTGTTCGTCTTCGGTGCTGGTACCGCCTTCGGCGCTCTGTTCGCCACCAAGCGCGGCGAGGAGATTCGATCAGAATTGAAGAAGAAACAGTCCGGGGAAGAGCGGGCCGAATACATCAGTCAACAAGCCCAGGCCATGGCCCACAGTTTTTGGAATACTGTGAAGGGCCCGCTGAACAAGCTGGCTCAGAGTACCAAAAAGGAACTGGAGGTGGCCGGCCACATAATGGGAAAACAGGCTCAGAAGAAAGCGACGGAATTGAAAACCGCCGCAAAGAAAGAAATCCGAAGGGAAGTTAAAATCGCCAGGAAGAAACTTCAATCAACAGTGGTCACCGCCAAAAAGATCATGAAGAAGAAGGTGAAGTCGGTGATAAAGAAGTCGAAGGGGAGATAGACTAAACCGGCTGGGGCTGCTTCCATCCTTTTGCGATCTGTCGACGCAAACGGCGGTTTTCTGAAAAACTTTTTTTTGACCGCACCCTTTTAACCTCAACCAACTGGGGCCCGCCCGTTTCGTTGGCCTGCCAGCGCATGGTTGGGAACCTCTTTCTAGGATCCACTTCGGAGATTCGCCGACTGCCATAGGGAGCAAGTTCTGCATCCGGCCCCAACGGCCCGTAAGGAATTTCTTTTAAGCCCAGGATTCTCAGAACGACAATCTTCACGTCATCCTGGACACCCACTAAAGATTGATGAACAATCTCTGACAGGGATATGCCATCCGTCAGAGCCTGTCGAATTTTATCGGCAATCGTATCCGGATTATGAGTGCCTTCGTGAACGACCACCGCGTCGCAAGCATGCCAGAGCGCCAGACCTCGTCGATAGTTTTCCTGCGCTCCCTGTTTATCGGCATCAGGACAATTCAGATCTTCATCGGTGATGGGCCGGCCCCACCAGGTTTTGGTAAGAAATCCGTTTCCACGAGCTGCTCGCAGAGCGCCAGTCGCCACGTCATCGGCGTCTTCTGGATAATGCGCTCCCTTTACCCAGCGAACTACTAGATTAACACCATAAGCCTCTTTGAATCGTTTCGCCCTGCTGGCAAACTGCCGGGTGTGTTCCAGGCTATTTTTCAAAACCGACTGCTGAACAATCCGAATTGGAGCCTCTGTCATGCCTACCAAGTGACCTTCGGCACCAAGCTCTTCGAGTACCTCCCAATAGATTTCCATGGTGGCATGGAAGAATAAATAACGCTCCATATCGATACACAGACTTTTGACATTCCTGATTGCCCGCAAAGCCAGTTCTTTGACAACCCACTTCACCGCCGCCTTCCTTTCAGGATTTGGGGTAAGCCCCAAGCCGGTCAACTTGCAGGAGACCAGCTTCTTCTCTCCGGCAAAGTCCGCATCCAAAGTGCCTTCAACAAATTCTATATTTTGTCGCAACACTCCTCCATCACCTGCCTTCTCTACTTCCGGCGCCCCGTCTATATCCATCCCAGCCCGAGCATACCTACTTAATTGATGCCCATTCAGAGCATCCTCCACGGACCTACCAATGCTAAAAGGCTTCACAAAACGATGAACGAGAGCGGCCACACCCCAACGATCCGTCATGATGGTAAGGTTCCTGCCCTCGCGCTGAGCCAGCTTCTTTTGCTGGCCTTCCCAGTGCATCTGATGAATCAAATCCTTGCCCCCATAACGCAGCCAGTGCCAGGCCACCGCCAGTGGGCTGCCTGAGACTTCACGCTCCCGGGACAAGCCATTGTGCTCGTCTTTTTTGGTGATGAATCGGCTAAATAACCTTAAACCCTTATCCAGGAGGGAAGGATTCTCCATTTCGCCAAGGTCTTTTCCCCAGTTGGCCAAAGCGCACATCAGCTGAAATCGCATCACCTCGCTCCAGGACTTATCGGGGATATTATCCTCGATAAGAGTTTGAATGGCTTCATTCATGGTATTGACGGCCTTGATCTCCGTCGGCGTCCGCGGCACACCGGGATCTTGGTCTTTCCAATACACTTTTTCGTTCATGATGCTCACCAAAGCCTGCACAAACCAATTTCTAAACAAGCCGGATGGGGAACCCTGTGCGAATTCTTTGGCATCACCCTGACGAAAGCCGTATTCTTGGGTAAAGACCCTTGCCGCGTTCCTGGTAACCCAGTCCCTGACATTTCCGATGCGCAATCTCGTTTCTCGCTCTCTATCCATCCCAATCCTGAACAAGTCATCAGGAACCGCGGCTCCACTCTGAAAAAGACCCTCATAAACCCTCCCCGCCAGCTGAGCGGCCCGAACCCTGGCTCCCATTTCCCTGAACTCATGCCCACCCAAAGCTCCAATATACTGGTCTCTTCCCTCCCCCCGCCTCAGATCACAGACATCCGTATCAACATGAACTTCTTGGACTCCCATAAGCAAAAGAATGAAACAGAAGACGGCATCCTAAAAAAATAGCCAACCCCCTGTTGTTCCCCTTACTCAAACTCCTGCCCAATCTTCTTCATCATCCACTCCTTCATGGCCTCGTCGAAGCCACGCGGGTCTTTTTTCAGCTTTTCGACATCCTCCGGCGTGGGCATGCGGACCATCAGCACCTCCGGCAGCACCTTGCGGTGAGCTCCAAAGCGGATCTTGCCGCGACCAATGCCGATCACCTTGCCGGCATAACGAACGGCGTTGAAGAGCGAGGCGAAGTTCTGACGGGCATCGGTTTTGCTAAAGACCTGCATATTGTACAAAATGAACAATTCGACTGTAGCAAAATTCGTAAAGAGAAGGAAATACTTTTTGTACCGCACTCTTGGAAGCGAAGCGGTATTGCAAATCTCCGCCGAACTTCGCTATAATCCCAGGGACTTATCTTTAATCTCTCCACCATGGAATTGATCGCCATTGCAGCCGGTGCTGTTGGTCTTGCCACCGCCTTTATTTTTAATTACCTGATAAAGCAGAAGCCGGCCGGAAACGAAAAGATGATGGCTATCGCCGATGAGATCGCCAAAGGCGCCATGGCATTTTTGATGAGAGAATACAAGGTTCTGGCTATTTTCATCGTTGTGGTTGCCATCATCCTGGGCTATAGCCTGGACCTGGCGGAAACCACCGCGCTGAACGAAGGCGTTTACACCGCCGGAGCGTTCGTCATCGGAGCGATCGCCTCCATCCTGGCGGGTTTTTTGGGGATGAAAACCGCCACCATTGCCAACGTCCGCACCACCGAGGCAGCCAGAAAGAGCCTGAGCGATGCCCTTCGGATAGCCTTTAACTCCGGAGCCACCATGGGTCTGTCCGTGGTCGGCCTGGGATTGTTTGGACTAGCCGGAGTATTGTATTGTTTGACCGCCTGGCACGGAATAGGAACCGGAGCCGCCCTTCAAATCCTGACCGGATTTGGCTTAGGCGCCAGTTCCATCGCTCTGTTCGCCCGCGTTGGCGGAGGTATTTTCACCAAAGCTGCCGATGTCGGCGCCGACCTGGTCGGAAAAGTGGAAGCCGGTATTCCGGAAGATGACCCCAGAAACCCGGCTGTGATCGCCGATAATGTGGGAGATAATGTCGGAGACGTGGCCGGTATGGGCGCTGATCTGTTTGAATCCTACGTCGGCTCCCTGATCGCCGCCATGATTATCGGCCTGGGTGTCTACGGCATGCCAGGAGTTTACCTGCCCCTCAGCATCGCCGCCGCCGGAATCCTCTGCTCTATTGTTGGGACCTACTTCGTGAAGGCAAAAAATGAAAAGCATATTCACAGCGCCCTGAAACAGGGTCTGTTCGGCGCTTCAGTGCTGGTCATTATCGCCTCCTGGTTTCTCTGCCAGTACTTCCTGGGCGAAAACGGCCAGGGCGCCTTCGTGGCCCTGGTGGCCGGACTGGTGGTGGGAGTACTGATCGGACTGATCACCGAATACTACACGGCCTCCGACTACAGCCCGGTAAAGAAGCTGGCTAAATCCTGCGAGACCGGCAGCGCCACCAATATTATCAGCGGACTAGCCCTGGGCTATGTTTCCACCGCTTTGCCGGTACTCTTCATCGTCATAGCCATCTACCTGAGCTTTTGGCAGGCCGGACTCTACGGCATCGCCATTTCCGCCGTCGGCATGTTGTCCACTTTGGGAATCTCCCTGGCTATCGACGCCTACGGCCCCGTGGCCGATAACGCCGGCGGTATCGCCGAAATGGCCGGACTGGGCCCAGACGTTCGCAAAAGAACCGACGCCCTGGACAGCGCCGGCAATACTACCGCCGCCATCGGCAAGGGCTTCGCCATCGGCTCCGCCGCTCTGACCGCCCTGGCCCTGTTTGCCGCCTTCGCGGAAGCCGCCGGCCTCACGGAAACCGGTATCAACCTGGTCGATCCGAAAGTCATCATCGGCCTCCTCATCGGCGGTGTTCTCCCCTTCTTATTTTCGGCTCTGACCATGGGCGCGGTCGGCCGGGCCGCCTTCGCCATGATCGAGGAAGTACGCCGGCAGTTTAAACAGATCAAGGGACTTCTGGAGGGAACAGCTCAGGGGGACACCAAGCGCTGCGTGGATATTTCTACCGCCGCCGCCCTGCGCGAAATGATCGCTCCCGGACTCCTGGCCATTATTTCTCCTGTGCTGGTCGGCTATCTGCTTGGCACTCCCGCCCTGGGCGGGCTCCTGGCCGGAGCGCTGGTGACAGGAGTAATGCTGGCTATTTCCATGGCCAACAGTGGCGGCGCCTGGGATAACGCCAAGAAGTATATTGAATCCGGCAAGCATGGAGGCAAGGGCTCCGAGCCTCACAAGGCCGCCGTCGTCGGCGACACCGTTGGCGATCCGTTCAAGGACACCTCCGGCCCATCCATCAACATCCTCATCAAACTGATGACGATCGTGAGCCTGATTTTCGCCGGCGTGCTGACACAGACGGGGGTGCTGTAAATCCATTTGCGGAACACAAAAAAACCTCCGGCGTACGCCGGAGGTTTTTAAAACCAGCTGCTTCAAACTTCAGTACTCGGGAGTTTTCTCATAATCTCCGCAATAGCCGTACGTGCTTGTGCCTCATCAACTGAGCTCACACCAAGTTCTATCCAGTTACCACCCAAAACATCTCGAGGATCACTAAAAGTTAAACCCTGAAATACTGGCAAACCATCCTTTCCCGATTCGCGTTGGACTCTGGATGAAAAGCCACCGGGAGACATAGATCCCACAATGCTAGTTATCGCAGGAGAGGTTTCCAAAACCCCGACCACTGCATCTTTAACTGCCCTATTTAGGGGTTCGAGAAAAGAAATGCGCACGGTTTTGTCAGGGGCAGGTCGAACACCACCTTCCGGAGGAGGGTCTCCGGGCTTTAACACTGCTGGAGCAACCTGTACCTTTTGTTGCTCTTCCGTCGGTGCTTCTGTTGGAGTCATAATGTGACTTAAAAAATAAAAATCTCCGTCCCCTTCGAGGACGGCCCGTAAGGAAGTTGGTATCTTTCCTTTCAGCTCGCCCTCACCGGCACTGGAAGTGCCACCACCACGGCAGTGGTAAGAATGGAGAGGCAGAAATGAAGCAGGAAAGACATGGTATTCCAATAAGGAATTGTCCCGATTATTCCAGAGATCAGCAAAAGTGCAAGGCTTTTTCGTGACAACTGTCACAACTCCTTTGCCAGCGCTTCCACCAGGGCTTTCATCACTTCGTTGAGCTGCTTGATTTTGGTCGGAGAGCGCCTCAGGGTTTTCTCATTCATGTAGAGCTTGCGGTTGACCTCCACCTGAATGCCGGGAAGCTTTCGTCGGGAACAATGATGACCAATGACGTACTTGCCACTGTAGGGATCGTTGACCTTGACCGAAAAGCCCCGCTCTTGAAAAAACCGGTAAATCTTCACCGTCGTCTGTCGGTCGCAAGTCGTATAATCACGGTTCCCCAAAACAATATCCGCCCGCTGTTGGCCGGCATCGTCTTTCATTTTGGAACCACGGCTCTTGAGCGAATGTCCGTCGATCAAAAATTTCATCCGTGGAGCCAGTTGGTCCACCTCCTCGTGAAAGCCGAGGTGATACTTAGCGACCCTTTCCCGGATCATCGCCTCATTGGGAGGCTCGCGATAAATCGGCTTGCCGTCCTCCGTCACGCTCACCACCACGCCGTCCGCGCTCAAGTGGGATTCCATCAGAATGTCATCCGGCGCCCGGTTGGGATCGGCCACCAGACGGGAAATTTTGGCTTTGACCAGGTGAGCGGCTGGCACGTCAAAAATCTGATCGGTAAAAAGATCGCTGTGGGCTTTGATGTCAAAGTCCGTCAGACACATCAGCCGCCTCAGTTCGACCGGAACGAAGAAAGAACAATGGGGAATGGTGATGAGAATGGGGTGTTGGTTCACGGCTTTTTGCGAAGAGCGAAACTGATGATCTCATCGGCGACATTGATACCGGTAGCTTTGCTGAAGGCCTTGAACTCCGGACAGCGGTTGACTTCCAGCAGGTACCAGTCCCGTCCGGCCCGGGCCAGGTCCACTCCGGCAATGTCGATCCCCTGCTGCTGGCAGAGCGACAAAGCTTCTTTTTTCAGAGCCGCGTCTATCGACGCTTCCACGAATCTCGCTCCGGCGGCATAATTAGCCACCCGGGATCCCTTGGGTGGAATTTTTTTAACGACTCCCAGGACTTTTTTTCCCACCACCAGCAAGCGAAATTCTTCTTCGAGTTCCAGATACTGCTGAACCAGAAGGCCGCGCTTGCTTTTGGCCAAATAGCGAAATACCCCCTTGGGAGTACTCATGACCCGAATCCCCAGACCATGTCGTCCGTGAGCCGGTTTGACCAAAAACGGCGGCTCCACATGGGCCAGGTCGACTAGGCCGACCTTCCCCTGGGCCAAAAAAGCGGTGGGGATCTGCCGGATCAGTTTGGTGGTAAAGGCCGGCATGTGCAGGAGCTTGTTCAGATTGGTAAGAATGCTGAGCACGGAATCGGTAAAAGAAAGCTTCCAGTGCTGGGCCAGCACCGCCAGAGAATACATTTGGTCCTGCGCGCCCCTGGTGCGCCGAAAGATGATCCGGCTTTTTTTGAGTCTTTCGGTAATATCCCGTCCGCGATAAAACACCTGGGCCTCCCGCTCACTCAAGCCGAGGTGGAGCTGGTCCGGTTCAAGAATTTCAACACTCTGTCGGCGTTTTTCAGCCGCCAGCTTCAATTGCTCTTCCTCCCAGTGCGGTTCCGAACCAATAATGAAGATCATAAAAACAGATATTTATTCTCCTTCAAATAATACCCCAAAAGTCTTCAAAATGATTTTCATGTCCAACCAGAACGACCAGTTCTCGATGTAGTAGACGTCCAGCTTCACTTCTTGTTCGAAGTCCAGGTGGCTGCGGCCGGAAATTTGCGGCAAGCCGGTAACACCGGCCTTGATCGCCAGCACCCGTTTGTGATGCCTTTCATATTGCTCCACTTCCTCCGGCAGGTGCGCCCGCGGTCCCACCAGGCTCAAGTCACCTTTAAACACGTTCCACAATTGTGGAAGTTCATCAAGTGAAGCCTTGCGAAGAAGCCGGCCAAATCGAGTCACCCTGGGATCATCGGCAATTTTGAAGAGCGGCCCAGTTCTTCGGTTGTCCTGCTCCAGATCTTTTTTCATCTGATCCGCTCCGTCTACCATGGTGCGAAACTTGACCATCGAAAACTGTCGGTTCTTCGACACCCGCCTGCTCCAGTACAATACCGGCCCCTGGCTGTTAAGCTTGATTCCGCAGGCGATAAGGAGCAGCAGCGGAGACAGCAGCAGCAAGCCTGCACTGGACGTAAGCACATCAAAAGTCCGCTTAACCACCCGCCCCGACCAATCGATGGCGGACGAACGCAGGGTAATTAAAGGAATTTCTCCCACGAAGTCGAGCTCGGTATTGATCCGCTGCACTTCCAGCATGTTGGGCACGAAGCGGTACTCGATGTGGTGAAGCTGACAAAATTCTACCAACAACGCGGCCTGATCCACGTCTCCCACCTGGACCACTTCGTCGACAGCCCGAGAGTGCCTGAGCCGCTCAAGCACTTCAGCTCCGGTAGAAAGACTGTCCACCACTTCGAAGGCGACATCCTTATCCCAACGCTCGCGCAACTCTTTGAGCACATCCCCTTTGCCAACAAAGAGTACTCTTCGCTTACCCCACCCCTTGCCCCAACACCAGCGCTGGATCGCCCGCAAGATCAGGCGGTGAAGGATCATCAAAACGATCGTCAGCACAAAGGCTAAGCCGAGGATAAAACGAGAGAAGAACTGAATCCCAACCAAGAAGAAGTACAGAATGATGACGGTGAAAGCCGCTCCGGTGAGCAGGAGCATTCGTCGCGCTTCTTTTTTGAAGCGGTAGGATTTGCGCAGGCTGTACATCCCCTCCCAGGCGAACAGCAGCAAGACAAGCCCTGCCGCTTGCAGGCTGAAGAGAAGGAAACTTTCCCAAGGCAGCAAAGCCGGCTCGTGCAACTGAAGCAGGGGAATCAGATCCGGATGAGCCCGCAGCCAGTAGGCAAACAAAAACGAGCCAAAGACCACCGCAAAATCGAACGGAATGCGCAGCAGACGGAGAATGATTTCGGGTTTCTTCACCGCTCGGAAAAAAGGCTTCTGACAAAGGCTATAGTAGTAGAAAACTCGCCCTAAGGCGAGTATCCTAACGGTCGCTACGACCCGTATAACCCACTCTAGCTCTGAAAGCCATCATCCCCATCGCCGGCCTGGGCACCCGCATGCTTCCGCTCACGAAAGTGATACCAAAAGCCATGCTGCCGGTGCATGACCGCCCTTGTGTTCAGTGGATTGTGGAAGAGCTGGAAGCGGCTGGAATTAAAGAAATTATTTTCATCACCTCGAAAGGCCAGGAAAGCGTTCAGGAGTACTTCACCCACAAAACCTGGTACGACGAAGAGCTGGAAGCCCGCGGGAAAACCGAACAGGCCAAGCGTCTGGAGGCAATTCGCAACCTGGCTCAGTTTCACTTCGTGGAGCAGCCGGAGCCGTTAGGCGACGGCCACGCCATTTTGCAAGCGAGATCCCTGATTGGTTCCGACGAGTCCTTCCTGGTGATCTTCGGCGACTGTCTGTACAGCGGCGATGAAGTGATCAGAAAAATGAAAGAGGCTCATGAGCAAACTCAGCACAGTATCATAGCCGTGCAGGAAGTTGAGCCGGAAGAAGCCCAAAATTATGGCATCATCACCACAAAGACTGACTCAGATCTGTTTCCCATCGACTCCATGGTCAAAAAACCCGCTCCAGACCTGCCTACCGGCCTGCCCGCCGTGGTGGGACAG
>JAUYKR010000107.1 GCA_030699855.1 bacterium | reverse complement strand
TGAATATTCTCATTTTCGAGAATTTCTGCTCGACGACGGTAAATGATCATTCGGTGCTTGTTCATCACGTCATCATACTGAACCAGGTGTTTGCGAATATCAAAGTTATGACCCTCGACCTTCTTTTGGGCCGATTCGATTGATCGTGAAATAAAGCCGTTTTCAATCGGCATGTCTTCCGGAACCTTCAGCGTTTCCATAATGCTTTTCATTCGGTCGCCTCCGAACAGTCGCATTAATTCGTCTTCCATTGATACGAAAAACTGACTGGCGCCCGGGTCTCCCTGACGCCCGCTCCGTCCGCGCAATTGATTATCGATTCGCCTGGCTTCGTGACGTTCCGTTCCCAGAATATAGAGGCCATCCAGTTCCCTTACGCCAGAACCCAGTTTTATGTCCGTTCCTCTGCCGGCCATGTTCGTGGCGATCGTCACAGCTCCTTTTTGTCCGGCGTTTGCCACAATCTCAGCTTCTTGCTGGTGCTGCTTGGCATTCAGCACGTGGTGCTGAACACCCGCCTGCTGAAACATCTGGGAGAGCAGTTCTGATTTTTCCACGGAAATGGTACCCACCAAAACTGGCTGTCCCTTTTCCTGCAACTCCTTTACTTTCTTCGTGACTGCTTGGAATTTCCCATAGGCTGATTTATACACCAGATCGTTGAGATCCTTTCTGGCTACCACCACATTGGTGGGTATGGCCACTGTTTCCAATCCGTAGATGCTGAGGAATTCTTCAGCTTCCGTCATGGCCGTACCTGTCATGCCGGCAAGTTTTTTGAACAGTCGAAAATAATTTTGAAAAGTGATGGTGGCCAGTGTGCGAGATTCCTGGCGAATATCGACCCCCTCCTTTGCTTCAATAGCCTGATGCAGGCCTTCGCTGAAGCGCCTTCCCGGCATCAGTCGTCCCGTGAATTCGTCGATGATAACGACCTCGCCATCTTGAACCATATATTCTACGTCTTTCCTGAAAATCGTCTGTGCCTTAAGAGCTTGTTCAATGTGATGCACTTCCGTGGCGCCAGCTTCGGTGTAAATGTCCTGCATACCCAGCAAGTTTTCCATTTTTTTTACTCCTTCATCCGTCAATAAGGCGGCCTTGGCCTTTTCGTCCACCTTGTAGTGCTCCTCCAGTTTCAACTGAGTGACGAGGCGGGCGTACTTTTGATATTTTTCCGTCGATTCCTCCGCCGGAGCGGAAATAATCAAAGGCGTCCTGGCCTCATCGATTAAGATCGAATCCACTTCGTCTACGATGGCGTAGTGGAGCGCGCGCTGAACGCGCGCGTCAGGTTCAATAGCCATATTGTCGCGCAGATAGTCAAAGCCGAACTCATTATTGGTCCCATAGGTGATATCTGCGGCGTAGGCCTGCTTTCTCTCTTGCTGCGATTGCCCGTGGGCGATGACGCCGACGCTAAGACCCAAAAATCTGAACAAAAATCCCATCCACTCAGAGTCGCGAAGTGCCAGATAATCGTTGACCGTCACCAGAAAGGCGCCTTTTCCCTCCAGGGCATTCAGATACAGCGGGAGCGTGGCAACCAGTGTTTTACCCTCACCCGTTTTCATCTCCGCGATCTTTCCCCGATGGAGTACGATGCCCCCCACCAGCTGAACGTCGTAGGGGACCATATCCCAGCCCATTTCATGGCTTCGCACCTGAAATTTTTGCCCCACCAGCAGCTTGCAGGCCTGCTTGTGAACCGCAAAAGCTTCAGGAAGGAGGTCATCAACGGTTTCTCCTTTTTGTAAGCGTTCTTTGAACTCAGCGGTCTTAATCTTAATGTCAGCTTCAGCCAGGCCATTAAAATCCTGCTCGCGCTGCTTGACCTGATCGAGGGTTTTCTGACACTCTCGAATCGCTTTTTCATTGGGGTCACCGAGCAGTTTGGTGATGAAGCGGGTAATCATGGTGATTGGCTGTTAATCGTCTAAAACTGTTCCAGAAATCTCGGATCATTTTCATAAAACAGGCGGATGTCATTGATCTTGTGCTTGATCATCAGCAACCTCTCAATGCCGGCACCGAAGGCAAAACCCTGATACTTCTCAGGATCCAAGCCAACGGTTTTCAAAACATAAGGGTGAACCATTCCGCAGCCGAGCAGTTCCAGCCAGCCTGTTTTTTTACAGATATTGCAGCCCTTTCCCTCACAGCCAACGCAGGTGACATCCACTTCCAGTCCTGGCTCCACGAAGGGAAAGAATCCGGAGCGAAATCGTAATTCCAGTTGGGGATTATTAACCAGTCTTCGCAAGGCGATGGTCAGAATTCCCTTCAGGTGGGACAGATTGGTGGTGGTATCGACCATGATACCTTCAAACTGATGAAACATGGGTGAATGAGTGGCGTCAACGTCGTCTTTTCGAAACACTCTTCCTGGGACAACCACCCGAATGGGGGCGTCGTGGGATTCCATGTATCGGACTTGAACGCAGGAGGTGTGGGTTCGGAGCAGGTAGGGAATGTCCTTGCACCACAGGGTGTCCTGCATATCGCGGGCCGGATGATCCTTGGGGATGTTCAGGGCCGTGAAGTTATGATAGTCGTCTTCAATCTGCGGACCCTCGGCCACCTCGAAATTTAAAGACAAGAAAGTATCCTCAATTTCCCGAATAAATTGGGTAATCGGATGTAAATGCCCATAGGGCTCAGTTCTGCCGGGAAGACTGGTATCGTAAAATTCCTGGCCGAGGGACTGACTTGCTTTTCGTTTCAGCCCCTGTTCTTTCTCGACCAAGGTTTGAGCAAGTTCCTGCTTGAGGTCATTGGCCATTTTGCCCACCACTCTTCGATCCGCTTCGGAAAGTTCCTTCAGGCCCTTTAGCATCGCCGTCAATTGGCCCTTTTTTCCCAGCAGAGACACCTCTAATTCTTTCAGGTGCTCAACACTCTTCACTTGCTTAATGCTGGCCAAAGCCTGGTCGCGGAGATCAAGAATTTTCTGTTTCATACCGCCTTAAAAGCCACTGGATAGTATCATGGAGCTCCCCGAAGAGGAAGGCTAATGCTTGCTGCGAGATGGCCGCCTCAGTCCCGAACATGTTCGGGACTGAGG
>JAUYKR010000106.1 GCA_030699855.1 bacterium | reverse complement strand
GGAGTTGCCGATGGCGTAGGCGGCTTTGGCGCCTCCAAATTCTTTGTCATCGGGGCCGCGGCCGGGAGGAAGGTTGATCCAAACTTGTTGAACCTGGAGTGGGAGTTCCTGTCGTAATCTTTGTACCTGCCAGTTTTCCGGGTCTCTCGTGACAATGACGGCTTGCTGGCCATAGGGAGATTCCCGGTGAACTTCGACAACTTCCTCCCAGATTCTAAAGGATTTGATGGGAATGGTTGGGCCGTATTGTTCGACATGGGCGATTTCCATTTCGTCCGTCACTCCGCTGAGAATGGTGGGAAAGAAGTAGGCACCTCGGGCTTTGCCGGTGCTGCTGCTGCTATTGGCGATTTTAGCTCCTTTTTCCAGAGCATTGTCCACTAGCCGTTCTTGTTTTTGTGCGGCTTCCAGGTTGAGCAGGGGGGTAATATTATTTTTTTTGTCGGTGGGGCTGCCCATCTTCATGCGGTCGATGCGGTCGACGAGCCTTTGTGTGAATTTTTCCACGACGTCTTCGTGAATCAGGAGGTCTTTGATGGCGGTACAGCGCTGGCCGTTGTAGGAGAGCGAGCCTTTGATCACGATTTCCACGGCTTTGTCCAGATCGGCATCGGGCATGATCACCACCCGGTTTTTGGCCGTCATGCCCAGTTCCACTTGGGTGGCCGCTTCGTCAGTATTGAATCCGGCATTGATTTTGAATCCGGCCTCTGTTGACACAAACCCCACGACTGCGGCCACGTCGTTTGCCACCTGTTCCTGAATTCCCATAAGAGCTTCTCGATTGCCGTAAAGAAGGTTGAAGACACCAGGTGGGAAGCAGTGTCCGGTCTTTTTCGTCAGTGCTATCAGCGCCAGATTGCCTTGATCGGTGCCTTTGGCAACGACGGTGTTCCCGACTGCCAGAGCGGAGACCAGGGCGGCGATCAGTTCATTCAGGGGATAGTTTCTTGGGCCGATGCCGACGACCACGCCTTTGCCGCGAATGGCTCGCTTTTCGTAGAGAGTTTTGAGTCTTTTATAGAGAATCTGCTCTTTGTCCGGTTGCTCGAGCATGATCCGAATGGTCTCGTCGATGTAGTCGGCGGTGCGATCAACTTCGGCGTAGGCGTCAGCTTCTGTTTTAGCGATTTCCAGCATCAAAAGTCGGGCCAGGCGGTCGCGGTCGGCCCGCATGATGGCTGCGAAGTTTTTCAAACATTCGGCCCGCTCTTCCCAGCTCGTCAACGCCCAATCTTCCCAGGCTTCCTTTGCCGCCTGCACGGCCTGTACACCTTGCTCTTTGCTGGCGTGTTTTTCCCAGGCGATCTGGCGGCGGCCTTCGTGGTCTTCAGGAAAGATCCCATCGCTCCCGTCTTCGTTATTCCAGTATGAATAGACCGGGAATCGCGTATCGCCTGGTATATCGCTTGGCGTATCGCCTGCCGGTTGCCAGCGGCCATTGATAAAGACCTCGCCGGTGTCGGGGAGTTGTTCGGGATCTTCGCAGGTCGCCTGATCTTTGGCTATGTTGGTGAGCCTTACTTCGAGATCGTCGAGGACAGCCATAAAAATAGAGCTAAATAATTCGCCCCCTTGCTAAGGCATCATGGGGATTTGTTTTTTGTTTGTCAACCTTCTGTTTGGCGAATATTCTGATGGGGGTAGAACATCTCCACCATCCCTATGAAAAAGACCGACGAGGAGTGGAAGAAAAAACTTACTCCTGAGCAGTATCGAATATTGCGGGAAAAGGGAACAGAGGCTCCCTTCGCTGGCGAGTATACCGACACTGAAGACGAAGGAATGTATAGCTGTGCCGGTTGCGGCCAGCAGTTGTTCAATTCCGATACCAAATTCCACTCTGGTTGCGGATGGCCCAGTTTTGACCAAGCGATCAAGGGAGCGGTTCAGTATACTCATGATTTCTCTCACGGCATGGCGCGAACGGAAGTGACTTGCACCGGGTGTGGAGGTCATCTCGGTCATGTCTTCGATGATGGGCCGACTGAAACGACAGGAAAGAGGTACTGTATTAACTCAGTGGCGCTGAAGCTCAGGAAGCAATGATTTTGGCGATGGTGTCAAGGGGGAGACTCGAACTCCCGACCTCGGGGTTATGAATCCCGCGCTCTAGCCAGCTGAGCTACCCTGACGTGGCTCAGAAAGTATAAATGACGGCTCGTAGAGTGACAAGGTATCCGACCATTCTCGCTTTTTAAGAATTCCAGCCGCACTCTTACCTTCTGAACTTGATCATGAGGTCTTTTTCAAGTACAATGATTAGAAGATCTAAATCAGATCACACATGTCGTCTTTTCTCAACATTCCAATTAAGGGGGGAATGGCACTTTCCCTAATCCTGGGGATGATGACAAGCAGCTTTGCCGCCGGCTTGAGTCCGAACTATATGATTCAATCGGAGGGCACAATGTCTTTTCAGCAGGCTCAATCACCTGGATTCTCTTTGCAGGGACTTGGCTCATTTTCGAGTTCCCAGGGCAGCTCTCCCGGATTTCAATCCGGCGCCCCTATCGCCATCTGTGGCAATGGTCTGCGCGAAGGAGCTGAGCAGTGTGATGGCAATGATTTTGACGGTCTGACTTGCTCAAGCAGTGGTTTTAATAGTGGTGTGCCCAGCTGCAGCGCCAACTGCCAGATCTTGACCAGTACCTGCAGCAACAGCTCGGGAAGATCTGTGAGAAGGGAAGAGCTTGCGGAGATTCAACAGCCTGTTAGATCCTCGGATATTGTGGGAGAGAGTAACGGAGAGAGTGTCGGGGAGAAGGCGGCTGCTTACGCGAGCGCGGACGAGCCTGAGCCCGTGTTGGATCAAGTCTTAGCGCAGCCTGCGGCTCTATCCTCAATCCAGTCAGAGTCACGTTCAAAACTTCGGTCCAGACTCTCGCAAAAAACTCAAACCGAGCTCCAATCGCAGCCTCAGTCTGAACCATCAGTTGTGTCTCTGCCGGAGTTCCAGGCCCCGCAAGCTCTGGACACCCCCGTTTCCCAGCCACAAAGAATCTTCGAAACTCAGGTCAGCATTTCGCCTCTAGCCGCCAGCTTGCCTCATACTTGGCTTGATCCATCGGTATTGGTGGGGGAACAGGATCTGCGCGAAGGGACAACGTCACCCGATCAGGTTTCTGAGCTTGCTACCGACGAATATCAGCGCACGCTGATGATGGTCGCGCTTCCAGCCGATTTGGAACAAATGTTGGCAAACAAAGGGGCAGCTATCAAGGTGATGGCAGTCGCGCTTGCGATCCTCTTCACGACTGTTGCCCTGCTGGTGCTGTGGAGGGAATTGAGGCGGGTTGGACATGTCCGAAAAATATTTCGCCATGGAATCTTGCTGGTCGTGGCGGCGGTACTTTCTTTGCTGTTGTTCTTTCGCCAGCAGGTTTTTGCTCAAGAAAACACCACTCCCGGGACGATGCCGTACACGATGACCTTGACCGACAGCCAGGGTAATCCGCTCAGCATGTCTCACAGCATCCGCTTCTCGTTGTGGAGCAGCGCCGACTGGACTGCAACGGATGTGAGTCCGGATGGCTCATTGAATCAAGCAGCCGTCAGTTACGGCGGTTGGAGCGAGGAGTACACGGTGACTCCTGGCGTGGGAGGGGTTTTGAGTTTTTTGTTGGGATCTCTTACGCCGCTTCCGGATTTGGACAGTTCTGTTCATCGATACCTGCAAATTGAAGTGAGGGCGACTGCCGATCCGCTTACCTCCTATCAGCTTATGGATCCATCCGCGGATGCCGGAGCAGACCTGGTCGACCGCCAGCAATTAGGCAGTCTTCCTTACGCGGAAAACGCCAATCGTGTCGACAACCGCGAAGTGGGAACGGCCGAGGGTGAGCTGGCTGTTCTCGGGTCAGGTGGGCGTTGGTCGGTATCGCAAATTCCTTCCGGAACCGATCAGGAGGTTTTTACCCTGGACGCCAATGACACCATGGAGGCAGCCGGAGCAGGCACTATTCGCCTGCAGTTTGGCAGCTCCCTTCTGCGCTTTCTGGAATACGATCTGACAGATGGCCTCTTTCGACTCAACGATGATCTTGACATTCAGGGCAACCTCACCGTGTCCGGCAGCATCAACGGAGTTGCTGCAGTGGTGGGAGAAGCTGAATCTCAGACGCTCACGAACAAAACTCTCGACGGCGATGACAATACGGTTCAGGATCTCGAATGGAGCTCACTCAAGACCAGGGTGAGGTCGATCAGCTTCGTCCCTGAATACAGCGGAGCAGTGCTGGTTCCGGACGGTTCGGACAACCTCATCGATGTGACCGTGGGAACAGAAGGGGCGGGTCAGATCAGTCATTTCTATCGTTTTGACTCCAGCCAAGTCGTTCTCCAAGATCTTGATCTTCGCCTCAAGCTGCTGATTCCGGATGACTTCGTGGATTTCTCCAACGACAGCGATCTGACTTTTTCCTATCGGAGTACAGGTGCCAGTTCTGCTGAAGCTCATATCGATATTATTCCTTTCGATGAGGATGGTGACCCAGCTTATGATCCCATTGAAGGTCAGAATCTGACGAGTCCGGACTGGACCAGTCTGATCAATGAATTTGATGGAGTGAGCTTCAATCCTCAGCCGGGGGAGTATATCGAGCTTCTTGTTCGTGGATTCGCCTCGTCCTTGGGTTCGTCATATGTTGGAGAAATTATTTTACGATATACTGCTCGCTAATTTTTTTCTATGATTCGCATCCCTTCTTTTCACACGATCCTTTCCTTCTTCTTGGGGCTCCTGCTGCTCAGTTGTGTTCTGGCTGTTCCAGCCTTGGCCCAGGAGCGACGTGTTTACAGCGGTGACACTGCCAGCCTGCTCAACGTAGATGGCCGAAGCATCATCAACATTGATCGTCAAAATAGTCGTTTGGGGGTTGGAACCGCTACCCCAGCTGCAAAGTTGGATGTGATACTGATGGGTTCGGAGTCCGCGCTTTTGGGTAATATGAGATTTGTTCAGGCTGGAAATGCCAATTACATTCAGAGCGGTTTGACTCGCACGCAGGGAAGCTGGACCACCCTGCACTTTAGTCCCTACAGTACCAACCAAAACATTTTGTTTACCCTCTCCCAGAATGGAAATGTGGGTATAAGCAGTACCTCTCCGCAAAATAAGCTGGATGTTGTCGCCGCCGGCACGGTGAATGTCGCTCGCTTTTTTGCCGGTGGCGCGCCAAGTATCGCTCTGCAAACTGGTTCCAGTGGCGTGGGGGAGGGTTATCTGAAGTGGCTGGAGAGCGATGCTGAAGAAGCCGGAGCCATTGGTGTACGGATGCACAACACTGCCGAAAATTACATGACTTTCCGGATCCAGGAAGAGGAGCGAATGAGGATTTCCGGTAGTGGCTTGGTGGGCATTGGACGAACTCCGACCACCCATCGGTTGGAGGTGAACGGCGATGCCGGAAAAACCAGCGGAGGAACGGCCTGGGTCAGCCTATCCGATGGAAGGCTGAAAAATGTTATGGGTGAAATTGATTCCGCCTTGAGCCTAATTTCTCAGTTACACCCGGTGACCTATGATTGGAATGAGCAGCGAAAAGAAGGTGTTGGCGCAGGGG
>JAUYKR010000102.1 GCA_030699855.1 bacterium | reverse complement strand
TAGGTGAAGGTGAAAGCACAAGAGTCCTTGACGAAGCACTGGGCGGCTAAACGGCTTCTAGGTGACAAAAAAATAACATTTAAGCTTGCAATAAAAGCAGGAATTGAGTATATTCTATTCTACTTAACACATTTCCTATGGGGGGAACTGCATCTTCAGCGCCAGAAGGAACCATCATTCAAAGGATGGATCCAAATAGACTAGGCCCTTTGATTGGGCCGCACGCTGTCACAAGACCAGCAGATAAGCCAGGAGAGAGAACTCCACTGGATGTTGTTGGAGAAGATAGGCCTGCAACGTTTCGAGTTATTAAAGGTGAAGGCAGTCAAGACTTGCCAGCTGACTTAAATAGTGCGTTACACGACGCTACGCGAGCAGCTCGTGCTGAAGGAGAAGACTCAGGAAAAGAAAGAAAAAGAGTAGCTGAACGAGCAGCCGGAGAAGTAGGCGAACTGCCAAGCACAGGCTAAAACCCAGCCTAATCAGTTGCACTCCGGTAATATTCGAGTACAATGCCAACTCGAATGTTTTCATTATGCCAATCGAAGGCTCGCCAGAGCCTGACAAACCGGAAACACCAACAAGAAGAGGCGGCACAACCCTTCCCGAGGCACCTCAGCCGCTACTTGTCGGGTCTGAAGATCCCACCCCACCAGAAGGCATGCCAGCCATACATAGGGATCCAGTGATCATAGGCCCAGCAAGCGATGAAGGCCCGCCTTCAGCCGAACTGACAGCACGTGCTGTTGAAGCACAAACTCTGCTTCCCGATGATAGGCTGTCCCCAGCTGTTGAGGCATCGCTGGATGCAGCTACCGCCGAGGCCCTGGAAAAACTGGACATTTTAGAAGGAGAATCGGGCAGGCTCCGGCTTGTCGACGCCCTAGGCTTTGATGGGGGAAAATTTCCGATGCTCTGCGCTCACCTGGACGCGCTGGGCGCGATCGTGCCATTCCATTTGCTCCTGCAAGGCTCGGAAGGGCGACTGGTCCGGCACTCGCTGACTCTCGAAGCTCGACAGTCAGAAAAGGAAAGAACTGCACTCGAGATATGGCTGTCATACCTCAAACGACTCGAAGCAATTTTCCAGTCGGTGTGTGAGCTTGGACTCTTTAAAACACTCGGAGCCAAGTCTGCAAAAATGACAGGAACGACGGCCAGGCTGACTCGTGAAGCAGACGGCCCGCTTACGACCGTCATTAAATCTGAAGCAGATATTGATGACCAACAGTGCCAAGACCTTGCGCAAAGATTTAAAGAACGGATGAACACCGGAAAAATCCGGAGCTACGTTCAATACATCGTGAATCTGCTACTGATGACCAGAAATCACCCCAAGAGCGGCCCGCCATATCACCAGCAAAGAGTGGAACTTCGCCCGATTGAAGCAATACCCGTCAACGGCATCGAGGAAGTCATCTTGACTGGAAAAATTATCGAACATTTTCCAGGCGTCCATATGCTTTTCCAAATCATTGATGCGCCATCGGGAAAAAAGCTTCAGCTGGGATCACCGGATGCTGGTCTGGCCAACACAAAAATACTTGAACAAGCCCTTTCAGCCGGATACGCGGAAGTTCGGCAGTGGAGAAAAACCTTTGGAAAAACGCGGTAAACAGGTATGATATTCATATCAATTACAAATTCACATGAGTGGCCTTGAACCGGAATTCAGGATTGTGGAAGAGGGCGGTACTTCTAGTTTTGATGAAGAAATTCAAGAGCATGGTGCAGGAGAAGCTGGCGCTAGCACGGAAGTACCAGACTTAAGTCTTGTAGATAAGGCTGTAAATGATCAACTGATCGATGAGAGAGTCCACGCTGATCAAGGAGGTACCTACGAAGACCTGTCTACCACTCTTCGTGATCCACAAAAAAGAGAAGGTGAAGATTCCGCCGCCGCCCGCCGTCGCGCAGCCCAAGAAGCAGTTCGAGCCGCCGCACAAACCGGCCGACAAAACCGAGCCGGTTAAATCCACCATCGCCTTGGCTACCGACAAATCCATGCTAAACTCTCTACGAATAAAATTATTCGTAGATTCGTCACGCATTCGTAATTCGTAGGGTCCATGAAAACCTTCCAGGAAACCAAGCTCGACAACGGTCTGCGCGTCATCACCTCCCCTGTCCCATCGGACAGCATTACTTTGCTGGTGCTGGTCGGAGCCGGATCACGCTACGAAACCGAGGACATCAACGGCATTTCGCACTTTATCGAACACATGTTCTTCAAGGGTGCGAAGCGCTTTAAAAATACCAAGGAGGTGTCCGAAGCCATCGACGGCGTCGGCGGCGTCTTCAACGCCTTCACCGGCAAGGAGTACGCCGGATATTACGTAAAATTGGCTAAGGAGAACAAGAAGGTGGCTTTCGACGTGGTTTCCGACATGCTCATCAATCCCACCTTTGATCCGGCCGAGATCGACAAGGAACGTGGAGTCATCATGGAGGAGCTGAACATGTACCAGGATACTCCCATGTACCAGATCGGCTGGGATTTTGAAAAGGTACTGTTCGGCAACCAGCCCATGGGCTGGGACCAGATCGGCACCAAGCAATTGATCAAGAGCGTTACCCGCGAACAATTTCAAGACTACCATCGGCAGCTGTACAGCTCCGACAACACCGTTATTTCCGTGGCCGGAAACATCGAACATCAGGAAATTCTTGATCTCGTCAACCAGTACTTTCAGTTTCAGCTCACCGAAAAAAAGCGTAGATGGGCCGACTTCGAGGGCTACGAAAAGGAAAAGAGGGTCATTATGCAGGCGAAAAAAACAGAACAAGCTCACCTCTGCATCGGCTTCCCCGGCTACCCTACCACTCATCCGGACTACTTTGCAGAAAAGTTACTGTCGATTGCCTTGGGTGGAAATATGAGTTCGCGGATGTTCCTGAACGTGAGAGAAGCCCAGGGGCTTTGTTACTACATCAATTCCACCATCGACGACTACAGCGACTGCGGGCACTTCTCCACCAACGCCGGCGTCGACGTCAAGCGCATCGATCAAGCCGTCATTTCGATCGTGAAAGAATACAAAGAACTCAAAAATAGCCCCAAGATAGAAGCGGCTGAACTGAAAAAATCCAAGTCCTACCTGTATGGAAAGCTGGTCATCAATCTGGAAGATTCACAAGAGGTCGCTCACTTGATCGGCAAGCAGGCCCTGCTGGGCGAGGGCATAAAGACCCTGGGCGACCTTCACCAGCTCATCAACGCGGTCACGCTTGAGGACATCGAACGAGTAGCCATGGACATCATGGACTCCTCAAAAATGAAACTCGCCTACATCGGCCCCGAACGAAGTCAGGACAGCTTTGAAAAACTGATGACCTTCTAGTATACTGCCCTTGCCTCATCTGAAAAATATGCAAAAAACTCTTGTCATCCTCAAGCCGGACGCTCTCCAGCGCGGACTGATCGGGGAGATTACCACTCGTTTCGAGAAAAAAGGACTCAAGCTGGTGGCGAATAAGATGGCTCAGCTCGATTCAAAAACACTAAGGGATCACTATTCACACCTGGCGGATAAGCCGTTTTTCCCAACCATCGAGAGTTTTATGTCCAGCTCCCCCGTTATCATTCAGGTCTGGGAAGGATTTGAGGCTATCGAGGTCATACGAACCATGTGTGGAGTCACCAATTCCCGCGCAGCCGCTCCTGGAACCATTCGCGGTGATCTTTCCAGCTCCTACGGGTCAAACGTGATTCACGCTTCCGACTCCGAGCAATCGGCTGAAGAGGAAGTGAAGCGCTTCTTCAATGACAAAGAACTGTTCAGCTACAACAAAGTCATTGAGCAGTATAGCTATTCGGACGAAGAGCGCGATAACTAGGGAACCTCTGAAAAACGCGATCTGCTTGCGTTTCCCTCGAAAAAATCCTCAACGTATAACCCATACGTTTGCGGTTTTTTCTCAGTCCAACGCGTCGCATCTCATCGTTTTTCAGAGGTCCCTCAACAACTGATGACAAAATCTACTTTTCGATCGTGCTCCTCCCAGGGCAGCTCACTCACGAGCTGTTCTTGAAAGCAGAGACCGATCGAAGATCCCTTGAATTGGCTCAAAAACCGATCGTAAAAACCTACTCCCCTCCCCAGTCGTCTGCCATCCTGGCAAAAGGCGAGGCCGGGAACCAAAACCAAGTCGATCTCATCCAGTGCAATATCCGCGCCTTCTATCGGTTGCAAAATGCCCGCGTGAACAGACTCCATCTGTGCAGACTCATTCCACTGACGGTGGCGAATAACAGGGCTAGCTTCCAAGTGGGGCTCGAAGAGGGGTACACCGACTCCAATCCCATTTTTCCAGCAGTACTGCGCAATAGAGTCCGTAAGCACTTCATCCGGCATGGAAATAAACAAAGAAACGATGGAGGCCTTTTGAAAAAGCGGCTCCTGCTGAAGTCGTTCGAGGAGCACAAAAGAACGATTTTCTTTATCCGAAATTCTTCTGAGGACTTCTCGCGCATCGCTGCGAAACTGGGCTTTTTTTTCAGAAATTTCCATCAGAACACAGATGAAATATCACCAGAGCTCACGCCCTTTGCCTGGGCAGGAGCAAGATCCGCAACTTCGAGACTTAGGGTGGGTTCGCCACCAACCAGGCGTTTGAGGGCCTCGTGCAACTGCGAAAGATTGTCCTTGCTCCTGATCTTGTCCATCTCAAACTGATTACGAGCCGTAATCTTTAATTCCTGCTCAGAAAAATTCAGATCAGCGTGCTTGATCAAACTGCGCAGGGAAACATGCTGGATGAGGGAAAGAAAAGAATCAGGATTGAACACCGCTACCTCTCCACTCTGCTGCGAAACTGACTTCGTCTTCTCAACCGCGCTTACCGGTTCATGGGCAACTGTACGGACTGGAGCACACTCTTTCATCACGGCTACCGGTGTCGGGCTATGGGTCACCTGGGCTGGCGTGCTGGGGATGCACTTCATCACCGCCAGCTCCAGGGGGAGTCGAGCGATAATGGGATCGCGAAGCTGATCCAGGGCGTGGTAAAAATGGTCGATCCAAGGGAGGACAACAAACACTCCTTGGAGCAATTGTCCCCGCAAGCACCCCAGGAATGCCTGACAAAACTGGTAGAGATCTGATCCCTGGTCGTGAAGCTCCTGGATGAGCGTCAGTGCGCTAGCGTGATCGCCACGGAGTAAGGCATCGAAAAACTGCCTGACCACCAACTCCTGGGATAGACCGAGGGTCTGCTGGACATCCACGACCGTAAAGTCGCCGATGCCGATTAGTTGCTCCAGAAGGCTCAAAGCATCGCGAAAACTGCCCCTGGCCTGCTCTGCCAGCAGCCTCAGTGAATCTGACTGCGGGTGTATCCCTTCTCTCTCGCAAACCGTTTCTAAATTCATCTGGATCAGATCGTCGCTGGCCAAATGAAAATCAAAATGCTGACAGCGGGACCGGATCGTGTCGAGTACTTTGTGAGCCTCCGTGGTCGCCAGGATGAAGTGAACGTGATACGGCGGCTCCTCGATGATTTTCAGAAGGGCATTGAAAGCGCTCTTCGAAAGCATGTGAACTTCATCGATAATATAGACCTTCTTTCTAGCTCTAATGGGAAGAAATTTTGCCCGTTCCACCAAATCACGGGCATCCTCGACCAGACCATGGCTGGCAGCATCAATTTCGATCACGTCTGTCAGACTCTCGCCCAAAGCCTCACGGCAAATTTCGCAACTATTGCAGGGCTCCGCCTGCTTCACCTGGGTGCAGTTGATGACGCGCGCCAAAAGCCGCGCCGTCGAAGTTTTTCCGGTCCCTCGCGGGCCGGTAAACAGATAGGCGTGTGAAACTTTGTCTTGACGAACGGCGTTCTGGATCACTTCACGAAGGTGATCCTGACCCAAAAGGCTGGCAAAGGTCTGCGGTCGGTATTTGCGATACAAACTCATAGCTCGAAAGAAATGGTAGCAGAATAATAGCACCCACACCCCATTTGTCATTCCCTTCGTCGGTATTGCAAGGCCTCGGAAACATGAGCGACAGATATGCCCTCACAGGCCTGCAAGTCGGCAATGGTGCGAGCAACCCGAATAACGCGATAGTACCCTCTAGCAGACAAATGGAGCGACTCCACCGCCAGCTCCAGGATGTTCTTCGATTCCGCTGAGAGCGGACAAAGTCGCTCGAGATCCTTGGTGCTCATCTCGGCATTCACCGCCAGAGACATCCCCTCAAATCGCAATCGCTGTCGCTCCCTGGCGGAGTTGACGCGCTCTCGAACCGCTTCGCTCGTGTCGCCGGAAGGCAATGCCGAAAAATCACTCTGCTCAAGCGGGGAAACCGCGCAGTGCAGGTCGATACGATCCATAAGCGGCCCGGATAAGCGTCCCTGGTAACGAGTAATCTGGTAGGGCAAACATTCACAAGCCTTCTTTGAATGAGGCACCTGGTAAAATCCACAAGGACAGGGATTCATAGCCCCGCACAACAAAAACTGAGAGGGATATGTCAGCGATCCGGAAGCCCTGCTGATGGTTATTTGCCGGTCTTCCACGGGCTGACGCAGGGCCTCCAGAACAGAGGATGGGAACTCCGCCAACTCATCCATGAAGAGCACTCCACGGTGCGCCAGCGATATCTCCCCGGGACGGGGAACGCTTCCCCCGCCAACGATGGCGGTGGCAGAAGCGGTATGGTGGATCGTGCGAAAGGGCCGCTGACGAATCAAAGTCTGCCCCTGGGGCAACATGCCACACAAAGAATAGAGTTTGGTAACTTCCAGGGATTCCTGCAATGAAAGTGCTGGGAGAATCGAACGGAGCGAACGGGCGAGCAGGGTTTTGCCAGATCCCGGGGAACCACAAAGCAAAACATTATGGCTGCCTGCCGCCGCGATTTCCAAGGCCCGCTTAGCCTGAGCCTGACCCTTTATGTCGACCATATCGACCGAATTGGAATCCGGCAAGAATGGGTCATGCGGTGAAACCGTTTGAAACTCACGCCTCAGCTGTACCTCACCACGAAGAAACTGAACCACTTGGATTAAGTCATCCGCGCCGTAGATTTCAAGATCCGGAATGAGGGCAGCCTCAGCTGCATCCGAACTGGGAACGACAACCCGCAAAAAACCTCTGGCCTTAGCCTCCGCGGCAAGACCGAGAATTCCATTCACATGCTGGAGCCGTCCATCAAGCGTCAGTTCTCCAAAAAAGACTGTGCTATCGCAATTCACAGACCAATCATTTCCCAGAGCAATCAGACCCAGCGCAATCGGCAAATCGAAGCAGGGACCGGATTTTGGCAAGTCCGCCGGAGCCAAGTTGATGACGACCTTGCCTCTGGGGTAGAAAAAATCACAATTCTTTATGGCAGCTCGAACACGCTCCTTGCTTTCTTGGACGGCCTTGTCCCCGAGTCCAACAATAACCGTTCCCGGCTGGCTGGCATAATTCTCAACTTCAATTTTTACCAGCTCAGCGCCAAGGCCACGCGCAGCCAAAGAATAAAATGTCGTATTCATCTGCAAAACTCAAAATTCATCAACACACTACTATGCACTAAAATTCATGTCAAATGGAATTCTCTCAGGTACTCCACTGAGTGATCAGGCGCACAATGTCCTGATAGGTTACGGCAAAGATGAGAACAATCAGTAAAACAAAGCCAAAAGCATGAATTCTCGCCTCCCACATGGCGTTAGGTCTCCTTCGGCTGACTAATTCAAAAAGGATTGACAAAAACCTACCACCATCGAGCGCTGGTATAGGAATCACATTGATCGCGCCCAGGGAAATGGAGAGCAGGGCAATAAGTTTCAAAACATCTATAAGGCCATTTTGAGTAGCATGGTGGGTAAGGCTGGCGATTCCAACTGGACCGGACACTTGTTCAGACAATTCAAAACGAGTGAAGAGATCAAAAATAACCTGGACGAACATCTTCATGGTAGCCCAGGACAAACGGGCTGTTTCGCTCCCCGCATGAACTATTGCCTGCGGCAAGGACAGCTGGAGTTTTTTAATTTCCTTGACCTCCGGAAAGTCGGAAATGTAGACCCCCATCCGACCGTCGGCATCCACCGGCACGCGAAGCAGAATCTGCTGTCCACTTCGGTTAATTTTCAGATCAATATCGGCATTCGCCCTGGACTGGGTAATGTCAATGAGCTGCTTGCCGCTGGCAATACTGGAGCCTGAAACCTCAAGGACGAGATCCCCTCGTTGGAGTCCCGCCAGCTCTGCTGCTGAACCATCCACAAAGTCGGAAACAACAACACCGTCCTCGGCCACGATCAAACCCTGGCTGCGGTAATAATCAAAATCGGCCCTGTCCAAAATGAAGGGTTCGATCCCGACTCGAAACAAAACAACCAGCAGGGCAAACCCCAGCAGAAAATTCATGAATACCCCACCCAAAATGATGAGCGTGCGAGCCAGTAAACTCTTACTCGAAAAACTCCCCTCCTTGCTCTGCATCTTGGGATCACCGGAATCCTCGCCATACATCCTTACAAAACCGCCGAAAGGAATCCAATTGAGGCTATAGAGAGTGCCTTTTTTATCGGTATAAAGTCCCTTTGCACGTGGCGGCAACCCAAGTCCAAATTCCTCAATCTTCACGCCGGCCTTCCGGGCCGCATAAAAATGACCCCACTCGTGGATGAGGATGAGCAGTGAAAAAATGGCGAAGAAAACCACTCCGCTAATAAGGTAGTCCATGTTAAACGGTAAGAATTTCTTTTTCCTTTGTGGTCACCAGCTCATCAACCTTCTTATTTGCATCATCCACCGTCTTCTGCAATTGATCCCTGAGCCGGGTGTACTCATCTTCGGATATTTCCTTATTCTTCAAAGCGACCTCTATTCCGGCATGAGATTTATGTCTGGCGTTACGGATTGAAACCTTCGCCTCTTCACCTTTGGCATGAGCAACCTTCACCATTTCTCTTCGTCGTTCTTCCGTGGGCTGAGGGAGGTTTAATCTTATAACATGTCCGTCATTCATAGGATTCAAGCCAAGCTCGGCATGATCTCGTATGGCCTTCTCGATACTGCTCAAAACACTTTTATCCCACGGCTGGATCATGATCGTCTTGGGATCCGGTGTGGTGATGGTCGCGACACTCTTTAAGGGCTGGTCCGTGCCATAGGCAGACACCAAAATCCCCTCCACCATGGCCGAGCTGGCCCTTCCCACTTGAATTTTTGCAAACTCATTTTCTAAGTGCTTTATCGCACCTTGAATATTTTCTTGACCGTTCTGCATATCCATAAACAGCGAATGAAGTAAAACTCCTCAGCAGTATAGCGACCGAGTTTGAAATGACCAACACGAGTTCACAAAGTCTTCAACTTTTTTAGATCCATGACAATGTGACTGTGGGCCTGTTACCTCCGCAGGGTGCCGGAAAATTCTAACCAAGTTCTTTGAGAACGGCGTGAAGCTGACCAACTTTGTCCGTTTGTTCCCAGGGAAATTCTGACCGGCCAAAATGGCCATAAGCAGCTGTGGCTAAGTAAATAGGTCGGAGGAGATTCAGACTGGAAATAATTCCAGATGGAGTGAGGTCGAAGACTGCTCTTACGGTCTTTTCCAACAGCTGATGATCCAGCTTGCTGGTTCCGAAAGTTTCGACATAAACGGAAACCGGTTCGGGATAACCAATGGCATAGGAAACCTGAACTTCACAGCGCTCCGCCAATTTGGCTGCCACAATATTTTTGGCAATATAACGGGCCATATAAGCCCCCGATCGATCCTGCTTGTTGGGACCCTTGCCAGAAAAACAACCGCCGCCATGTCTGCCCATACCGCCATAAGTATCAACAATAATTTTCCGGCCTGTCAGACCAGTATCACCATGCGGCCCGCCCGTGACAAAACGTCCGGTTTCATTAACCAAATAACGAGTGTTCCCGTCAATCCACTTGCCACAAACCGGCATAATCACCTTCTCGATTATATCAGCTTTGATTTGCACGCTGGTCGGCTCAGGGTCGTGCTGGGCGGCGATAACCACCGTATCCACGCGAACAGGCCGGTGCTGATCATCATACTCAACCGTGACTTGAGACTTCCCATCCGGGCGCAGGTAATCGAGAATAGCCTCCTTTCGGCATTCCGCCAGACGTCTCGCCAGGCCGTGAGCCAACATAATGGGTAAAGGCATAAGCTCCGGAGTATCAGTACAAGCGTATCCAAACATCATCCCTTGGTCACCGGCACCCTGAGCCTTGTGAGGGCTGTCAGATTCTGACTCGCCCTGAGCGATATCTGCCGACTGTTCGTCGATGGCATTGACCACCGCGCAGCTCTTGTAGTCAATACCGTAGTCCGGGTTGGTATAACCAATCCTCTTGAGCACATCTCGAGCAAGTTTGGTGACATCAACATACGTCGAAGTGGTAATTTCGCCGCCAATAACGACCAAACCGGTCGTGGTAAAAACCTCGCAACAAACCTTACCCTTCAGATCAACACTGAGCACGGCGTCCAAAACGGCATCAGAAATCTGATCGCAGATTTTATCCGGGTGCCCCTCCGTGACGGATTCGGAGGTAAAAAAGTAGTGAGACATAAAAATAAAAAAAATTAAGTGCCATGCTCCCACGAAGTCAGATATTTCCTCTGTTCATCAGTCAAGCAATCGATTTTAAGCCCCATGGCTTTCAATTGGAGTTGAGAAATCTCATCGTCAACCTGTTCGGGAAGAGTAACAACACCGGCAGCAAGTTTTCCTCTGTTCTTCACCAAATATTCACAGGCAAGAGCCTGGCCACAAAAGGATAAGCTCATGACTTCGGATGGATGGCCCTCAGCAGCAGCCAAATTGACCAATCGACCCTCTCCGGCCACAAATATATTCTTACCATGAACCGTATACTCATCCAGACACGGTCGAACCCGCCGCTTGGAGTCCGAATGCTCCTCGAGAGCCTTCATATTGATCTCATTATCGAAGTGACCAGAGTTCGCTAATACGGCGCCGTCCTTCATGGCCAGAATGTGCTGCCAATCAATCACGTGCACATTTCCAGTGACCGTCACGTAGATGTCGCCTTCCTTGACGGCCTCTGACAGAGGCATGACGCGGAAGCCATCCATGCGCGCTTGCAGCGCGCAAAAGGCATCAACTTCCGCAACAATTACGTTCGCGCCCATGCCGCGGCCACGCAAAGCCACTCCTTTGCCACAACTCCCATACCCGATCACTACCAAAGTTTTGCCAGCAAACAAGAGATTGGCAGCCCTCAATAAACCATCCAAAGTCGATTGCCCGGTGCCATAATAATTGTCCATCAAATGTTTGGTCTTGTTGTCGTTAACGGCAACAACGGGGTATTTGAGCATGCCAGCCTTCACCATCGCCCGCAAGCGCAACACGCCGGTCGTCGTTTCCTCACAGCCACCGATAATACTTTCAAGCAGTTCCGGAGAATTTTGATGAATTTCCGTCACCAGATCACAACCATCATCGATGGTAATGTCTGGTTTAGACATCACGACATCTCTCAAAAAAGCGTAGTACTCATCTTTACTCTCGCCCCTGTGGGCAAAGACTTCAACGCCCTCCTCCTGCGCCAGTGCGGCAGCCACATCATCCTGAGTCGACAAGGGATTGCAGCCGGTAATGACCACCCGAGCGCCACCGTCGCGAAGGGTACGCACAAGGACTGCTGTTTCTTTGGTAACATGCAGGGCCATGCCGATCGTAAGGCCGTGGAAGGGTCGTTCTTTGGCAAATCGTTTGCGAACCTGCATCAGTGCGCCCATATTTCGCTCTGCCAGCTCTACATTGAGCCGACCCTGGTCAGCCTGATCAGGATACTTCACTTTTGATGCCTTCATAAAAGTTAGGATGTGTTCATCAACCGAAATTTTTCGCGCCACTCATTCATACGCACAATGGCGGGATGATGAAAGAGAAGCTACGGGAAACCTACAACAAAGCGAATCGCTTTTCAAGCGCATTTTTGTCAAAGCGATGGTTTTGTGTGCCCTTTGCCTCCACGGCAAATGAGGCTGTGGCGCAGCCATAGCGACAACAATCGTAAATATCCATATGGGATTCCAGCCCGTACAGCAGACCGGCACGAAAAGCATCACCGGCTCCGGTAGGATCCACAACGGGGATGCCTTCAACAGCAGCGATGCACTGAGTATGCCCCTCAGCGTGTACTTCCGCGCCACCCTCCCCCAAGGTGATGACCAAGAAGGGCAGCTGCTTCAAAATCTGCTGACGGCTGATGCCTGTTTTTTTTAAAAACACCGACCACTCATAGTCGTTGAGAACAAGCCCCTCTGCACCTTGAATGGCCGCGAGCAGCTGCGCTCCGTCGAAAGCGCCGATAGCCTGTCCCGGATCAAACCAAAACTTCCAGCCTTTCTCTCGACAATGTTGAGCGTGCTCAATCATGGCCTGAATCCCGTTTGGGGAAACAATAACCCGATGTGGCCCGCCTTTAACATTCGAAAGCGGCTGAAGGTGAGCCTGAAAGGCGGCACCACCGTGAAAAGCTGTGATTTGATTGTCCTGAAGATCTGTGGTGATGAAAGCCTGAGCGGTATAACACTCATCGAGTCTCATAATGTAATCGGTGGAAATACCCATCTGAACTAAACGATTCCAATAGCTGAGAAAGTCCTTTCCACCGGTTGCCACCAGCAGTGGCTCCAAACCTAAAAGCTTGAGGGAGTAAGCAATGTTTCCGGCGGTGCCGCCGAATTCCACGGTCAGATCATCGACGGCAAAAGAAACATTGAGCATGTGGACCTTTTCGGGCAGGATGTGCTTTCGAAATACATCCTTAAAAACCATGATGTGATCATAAGCGAGCGATCCGGTGACGACGACAGCCATGGAAGAAAATTATTGGTCGAGCCATTCCTGGAGCACAACCTGAGCTGCCAGACTATCGAGCAGGGACTTTTGATCGCGGGCAGCGATGTTCACTTCTCGAAGCTTGGCCTGGGCAATTTTCGTACTGTACCGTTCATCCACAAGTATGATTGGAATGCTAAAATGCTGAAGCTGACTGGCAAATAACTTCAGAGCGATGTGAATATCACCCGGAGAACCGTCCCTCTTCACTGGCGAGCCTAAGAGAACAGTTCGAATGTGCTCTTGCTCGATCAACCGGCTCAGCTTCTCCAAAACATCACCATCACGGATCAACGCCTGTCGGGGAAAGCCAATACGAGACTCGGTTGAACCGACTGCCACTCCGATTCTCCTCAATCCGAAATCAAGAGCAAGAACATTCATTTCAGAGCTTCAACGACGACTTTTACCACAACTTTTTCGGAACCAATCTTCAAGACAGCTTCATGCTCACCGAGAGTCTTAAAGTGTTCCATTTCCAAGTGACGTTCATCGATGGAAATTCCAAACTGTTCCTCCACGGCCTTGGCGACTCTCTTCTCGGTAATTCCCCGAAACAAAGTGCCCTTGTCCGAAGCCTTTGCGGCGAGAGTGATCGTCGCGCCGATCAGTTTCTGCGCGTCCTGCAAACTTTGCTGAGTGGACTGCAGAATGGAGATCTTCTTATCAGACTGTTCACGCTGATAACGGTCAACAAGTTGAGTGGTCGCCCTACGGGCCAAGCCCCTGGGCTGCAAGTAGTTCATAAAATACCCCTGTGAAACGTTCACGACAGCATTCTTATGGCCAACCTGGGAAACATCCTGGGAGAGTACAACATACATATGAAGGGGGGAGAAAAATTAGAAACGGAGAATCCAATCGATAAGCTGTG
>JAUYKR010000101.1 GCA_030699855.1 bacterium | reverse complement strand
GGAAGCTCGGGCTGATCTGGGTTTCGCCTTCGACGGCGACGGCGACCGCTTTGCCGTGGTCGACGAGCAAGGGGTGTACCACGATGCCAATCAGACTCTCGTTCTTCTCGCTCGCGATATCCTCAGCCGCCATCCCGGCACTCCGGTGGTCTACACGGTCTCTTGCTCCGGAATTGTTCCGGCGGAAATAAAAGCTTTGGGCGGAGTTCCGCACATGGTTCCCGTCGGTCACTCCTTCGTCGAGCAAGCCATGGGTCAGACCGGTGCTCTGATCGGCGGCGAGCAGAGCGGCCACTTCTTTGTGGCCGAGAAGTATTACGGCTTTGACGACGCCGCTTACGCGGCCGCAAAATTGCTTAAAATATTTTCTCAGTCCGATCAGCCGGTTTCTTCTTTCTACGCAGTGTTGCCAAAGGTTCACGACAGGCCGGAGAGACGGCCTGCCTGTCCGGACGAAGGCAAGTTTGAATTGATCGCCAAAATGGCCCAGGAGCTTTCTTCCGAATACGAGTGCAATACTCTGGATGGCGTGAGGGTGGAATTTGGAGAGGGTGCCTGGCTTGGTATCCGAGCCAGCAATACTTCGCCTTGTTTGTCCGTCATCATGGAAGCTCGGAGTCAGGAGCAATTGGCGAAAATTGAGGAAATCGCTTTCCGCCTTCTCAAAAGGTATGACGTACACCTTGAATACTCCCAATGAATAAAGAGCACCTTGCCGGCTATGGTTATTTACTCTCGGTCATCCTCTTCTCCGGAATTCTTTACATCCTTGGAGAATACCTGCTCGGCGGCATTGATATTTTCGTCTTTTTATTTTACTTTTTCTTTTCCGCCGCCGTCATTTCTACCCCCTTTTGCTTGCTCTACTTCGGGCCACGACAGCTCGGAAGAGTGCTTCTGGACAATCGTTTCCCGATCTTTAAAATCCTCATGCTGGCGGCCTTGGGTGCCATTGCCTGGTTTAGCCTTCTGGCTCAGGCCGGTGCCACTGGCACGGCTTTTTATACCAAGCTGGAAATTCCCTTTTCGATTCTCCTGGGAGTGATCTTTTTGTCCGAACGGCTGCGGACGAGAGAATGGGTCGGCATTTTTTTCGTGTTTGCTGGGATTTCCGTCATGAGCGCGGAAAATGTTTCTACGGCGCTGCCTCTGGCAGCGCTTGGGGTCGCCTCCGCGATCTTCTGGTCGGCTTACAGCATGGAAGTCAAGCGGCATAGCCACGATTTTTCTCTGGTCATACTCAATTTCTTCAGAATATGGAGCATGGCCATCATCGGATTTTTTATTTGCCTGATCCTGGGCAAGTCTTTTTTTATTTCCCAGTCTCAGCTCCTGTTGACAGCCTTAAACGGTGTCGTCGGAGCCATCGGCCTGCAGACGGCTTATCTGATGAGTCACCGGTATCTCCCGATTTCCATTCTCAACAGCGTTTTGGCTATCGTTCCCCTTTTCGTCGCGGTAACCGCCTATTTTGTTTTCGATCAAATTCCCAGTACCTACAAACTTGTCGGTGGCGCTGTCGTTTTGCTTGGGGTTTTCCTCATAAGCCTCTCCCATCACAAGAGGGGGGTGGAAGTGGGGCCGACCTGAGCTGCTTCCTCGGGCACTTCAACTTTCTCTTCAACCGGTTTGTTGGCGCTGTCTTTGTCCACCCCCTGCTGCAAAATCTCCTCCGGATTGGTGGTGACGATCTTGTCTTCCCCGTAGGAGGCGATCACCTGAATGGCCACGTGCTTGTTGCCGGCGAAGAAGAGACCCTGTCCAACTCCGGAATTCAGAAGCAGGTATTTTTCCCCTTCGGTCAGATTAAAAATCTTTTGCAAATACTCAATGGCCGCCGGCGACTGCTTGAGCAGCAGTTGGATGGACGAGTTGGTGATGATCGGTTTGCCGTAGGGAGAGGTCACGAAGTCCTCCACGTCCTGGGTGATCGTCGTCAGTCCCAGGTAATACTTTCTGGCCCTCTTGGCCAGGCCGTACAAAAATCTGGCGCTGTCCTCGTGCTGCATCATGATCCAGGCCTCGTCGATGATCAGCAGGCGCCTCTTCAGCTGGCTGCGCACCTTGCTCCAGATAAAGTTGAGAATCACATAACTGGCCAGGGGTCGCAGTTCGTCTTCCAGATCGCGGATGGAGAACACGATCATGCCCGAACCCAGATTGACGTTGGTGGGATTGTTGAAGATCCCACTAAAAGTTCCATCCACGAATTTTGTCAGTCTCTTCCCCATGTTTTCCCCGCCCTTGGTTCCTTCCAAAATCTGAACCAGGTCGGCCATCACCGGCGGCACCATGGTCTCCGGCGCCTCCGTGTCCATGGTAATACCCTTGGCTTGGTAGGTTTCAATCAATGCCCGATCCAAAAACCCTCCCTCTTCGTCCGTAATTTTCCCCAGCATCAGTTTGACCAGTCCGGTCAGGTTGATGACGTGCTCGCGCAAGCGGTCGCCGGTTTTTTCCATTTGATCCTCGACCGGAAGGGGCAGGTCAAAGGGATTGATGCGCTCTTCCGAGCTTAGCGACACGTTAATGTAGGTTCCGCCCACGGCCTGGCACAGATTTTTATATTCGTTCTCAGGATCGATCACCATCACGTCGGTTCCCATCATCAGCGAGCGCAAAATTTCCAGCTTGACCGCGTAGGACTTGCCCGCGCCCGATTTGGCGAAGACGACGGAGTTGGCGTTTTCCAATTCAAAGCGATCGAAGATGATCAGCGAATCGTTGTGGCGGTTCATGCCGTAGAGGATGCCCTTGTTGGACGTCAGCTCCGAACTGGTAAAGGGAAAGGTGGTGGAGAGCGGCCCGGTATTCATGTTGTTCATCACTTCCAGTTCGTCCAAGGCATAGGGCAGGCTGGCGGTCAGGGCGTGGTCCATGCGCATGTCGGCCCGCTTGGTCATCACCAGTTTGCCTCCCAGCAGCGATTCCAGTTGCTTGGAAATCTGATCGAGCTTTTTTTCGCTCTCGGCGTAAATGGTGAAGTAGAGAGCGAACTGAAAGAATTTTTCCGTGCCCCGCTGCAGGTCGCGGCGCAGACTTTCGGCGTCTTCCAGGGCTGTTTCCAGGGCGGGATCTTCCACCACTCCCCGCTCGCGGTCCATGCGCATGCTGGAGCGGAACTGAGCCACCTTCTTTCGCAGTCTGCGCATGATGGTGGCGGACTCGGTGGGGTACACGAACATGGACACGTCCATCGTGACGTCGAAATTGACGATCGGAGACAGCCAGTTCGTTTCCAAAAACCTGGGATAGGAGTACACATAAAATGAACGCGTCCAAATTCCTCCCATCTTGACGCCGGTCGAGCTCACCTTCATGGAAGATGGAGCGATCAGGTCCTTGACGGTGGCGATACCCTCCTCAAATATTTTTTGGTCATCCAAGAGCCGTTTTTTTTCTTCGGCGGTCAGAAGTTTTTCATCTTTTTCCGCCAGGGTTTTTATGTTGACCTCTGCCTGAAGCTGATCGTCGGCCGTGCCTTTAATTTCAATTTTTGTGGCGGAGGCTTCCTTGATATCCGTCTTGGCCGCCGGTTTTTCCTCCGTCAGACTCTTTTTTGTTTGGCTGGCTATTCGGTTTCGCTCGACTCTCGCCTTCCACCAGGCTTTTATCCGACCCAAAAAACCGGTTTGAGAGTTCTCCTGAACCACTTCTTTGGCTCTTTCCATTCGCTTTCCCAGATCATTTTTGACGGCGCTGATGGGATTGTCTTTTTGAATTTCCACGGCCATTTTGATTTATATTCCCTTTATTATAGCAAAAAGTCAGCTTTTAAGCAATTTCGAGTGCGTTGCCTCCACTCCCCTGCTCTCAAACAAAACCACAAATTGAGCTTCGGGGTGTTTTTCCAGCAGTTGATGGATACCGGTCAAGACTTCTTCCTGGTCGGAGACCGAGAAGACGTGCTGTCGGGTCATTCCTCCCCTCAGAGCGCCTCGACTGAGGACTTCGGAAAAATTGGAGTCGGTGAAAAAAGCGTAGTCCACCTCCCTGCCGATCTGTTCGCCCAATTGCTCGTGGAGCTGCTCAGATTCTTCCCCTAATTCCAGGATACCCGGGAAGACCAGAATTTTTTTGTGATCCTCGAAGGTGCTGACATGATCCAATGCTCCTCTCAGCCCATCGGGATTGACGTTATAGCTGTCATCGATAATGAATCCCCTTTTGAAAGGCTGTAAAACCATGGTTTTGTCGGGCTGCCGCAAAGTTTTGACCCGCTCTGCCAGGCGCGGAAGCGACATGCCCAGCGTTTCGGCCACGCTGATGGCCATCAGCACATTGATGACCTGAAAGGCGCCGATGAGCGGACAGGAAAAAACTTGGCCTTTATACGTAAAGGCTATCCCGTCCTGATCGATGACGATGTCCTTAAGGTCATCGTTGTTTTGAGTGCTCAAAACCAAACTTTTGCCGCGGAAGGGTTTGATTCTGTCCTTCAACTGCTGGCAATCTCCGTTGATGATGGCCGTACCCTCTGGCGGAAGCGCCCCGATCAGCTCCCATTTGGCCTGGAAGGTCTGGTCGACCGACCCGAACAGGGCCAGGTGCTGTTCGTTCAGGCCGGTAAAGACGCCGATTTTCGGGCGGACGATCTGGCAACAGATCTTGATTTCTCCGCGCCGGTACGCGCCCATTTCGCAGACAAAGATTTGATGCTTCGGTTCCAAGTACCGCAAAATCGTTTGAGCTATGCCGATCTCCGTATTGGTATGCTGGTCGGTTTTCAAGACTTCGAAGTCTTCCGCCAGCAGATGGCTGACAAATTCCTTGACGCTGGTCTTCCCGAAGCTGCCGGTGATGCCGATGACAATGAGGTTTGGGTGCTGTAGCCGCTTATCTCTTGCTTTCAGGTACATCCGCCGCTTCACCCAGCGGCTCACCGGCTCAAACAGGGTCAAAATGACAGCCGCACTTAGATCGTGTTCCAGCAGGCTCAGGATTCCCAGGCCAAGGGCCAGTTGGGTCAGGTTGTATCCGTCTAAAAATTCAAAGAGGTACAGATAGAGCAGGCTGACCTGGACGAAGAAGGTCATCGCCATGACCAGAATAGCTTTGGCGGTCAGCTGAGGACGCTTCACTTTTCTTTTCACCGCCTGGTGGGCCAGTTCCAGTGCCTCCGCCAGGAGCAGCACCAGGAGCAACTGCGCCAGCCACGATTCCAGAATATTTTCGCCGTTCTGGAACAGATAGGCCAGCAAGTACAATGCCAGCAGGAGCGTCAGCAGCAGGTGGAAGGAG
>JAUYKR010000097.1 GCA_030699855.1 bacterium | reverse complement strand
ATAAAATCTATGGGGCACTCTGCTACCACTCCAGAACGATCTACTCAGGCTTTGATGGAATATGACCTGCTCTGTTTGGTGGCTTTGGCCTTTCCATTAATCACCAAACCACGACTCTTGGCCGTCCTTCAGCAACTTATGAGTCAACTGCCAAATGTTCCCCATCCTGTTCCTCGAGATATCGAAAGCGACAGATTTACCGGTACTTATCCAGTCACTCTAGAAAACTTTGATGCAGCCTGGAAAAAACTTCAGCAGACTGTTGACGAGGCGAAGCCTCCAGTACCTCCCGCTTCGCGTGGTGGTGAAGATGTGCCCTCAGCGTGATCCTCACCCATACTGATTATTGTACTCAATCTCCAAGCCCTCGTGCTTGTAGGTCCCTCTTCGCTTATCCCGGCATTCATTCAGGGCTTTTTGCATAGCCGCCTCCGGATCGATCTGACGAAAGGGACAGCGCTTGCATTGTTTCTCAACAATATACTTCATACAGCACAGCTTTTTGTAGGGCGGAATCTCCGCCGGCCGCTGGGCGGCGTTCAGATAGCTGAGAATGGATTTGATGAAGCTCATCCTTCGATTGAGAAACTCGGCTCTCTGGAGCCGAAAATAAAATAAGAGATGCTCAGGATCCGAACTCAGGAGCTTACTCCAGAGTTCGGATGATCCTGCTTTACAAAATGGCTTTCCTCGCCTATTCTAGCCAAGCTTTTAGCGTATTACAAAACATGGCCGTTAAGTTAGTCGATCTTGCCGATAAGCTGGGGGTGAAAGTCGCGGACATCCGCGATTACATTGATTTTTTGGATCTCGATATCCCGAAGTCGGCCATGGAAGTGACCGAAGCAAACGCCAAAATTCTCGAGGAGGCTGTCCACAAGGATGGCGGAGGAGAGCAAGAGGAAGAGCAGGAGAAAGACGATGATCGGGAAGAAGAGGAAATTCAGCAGGAGGATGGGCAGGAAGAGCAAGATGGGCAGCCGGAAGTCAGCGAGGGGCCGCAGAATAAGATTGAGGAATTTGAGGAGGCGTTTGTGGAGGGTATGGAGCGGGAAATCAAAGACCAGCAGCGAAAGTCCACCGCCGGAAAAAAGGAAGGCAAGAAAAAGGTGAAGAAAAAAGATGAGCTGGCCAAGGATACCGGCGTGGAAGAGGCCACCCTCCGCACCGACACGGGCATTCTGGAATTGCCGGAAGTGATTTCCGTCAATGAGTTTGCCCAGCGTTCCGGCATTCCGGTGGCGCGAGTCATCGGTGAGCTGATGAAGAACGGCATTTTGGCCACCATCAACCAGCAGATTGACTTCGATACCGCCGCCATCATCGCCCAGGACTTTCATGTAAAAGTGACCAAGAAGCGCGAACAGGCCTCCATCGAAGACATCATGGGTGGAGATCTGAGCAGCTTCGTGGGTGAGGATGATCAAGATCATCTGAGCGAGCGTCCGCCGGTGGTGGTGGTGATGGGCCATGTCGATCATGGCAAGACCCAAATTCTCGATACCATTCGTCACTCCGATGTGGTTTCTGAAGAAAGCGGGGGCATCACCCAACACATCGGTGCCTATCAGATCACCCACAAGGGCAAGCGCATCACCTTCATTGACACCCCCGGGCACGAATCCTTTTCCGCCATGCGCGCCCGCGGTTCGCGGGTGACGGACATCGCCATCTTGGTGGTTGCCGCCGACGAGGGGGTTAAGCCCCAGACCGAGGAGGCGTTTCACCACGCCAAGGAGGCCGGAGTGCCTATCATCGTGGCTATCAACAAGATCGACAAGGAAAACGCGGACGTGAATAAGGTTAAAGCCGACTTGGGCCAGCGTCTGGAGTTGCAACTGGAAGAGTGGGGAGGAGACGTGCCGGTGGTAGCGGTTTCCGCTCTCAAGGGAACCAACATCGACGTGCTGCTCGACACTATTCAGGCGGTGGCGGAGGTTAAGAATCTCAAGGCTAATCCCAACCGCGAAGCGGTGGGAACGGTGATCGAAAGCCATCTTGACAAAAGCCTGGGCCCGATTGCCACCGTTATCGTCAGCACCGGTACCCTCCAGGTGATGGACAACGTGGTGGTGGGCGGAGCCTTCGGGCGGGTGAAGAAGATGATGGATCATAAGGGAAAAACCCTCAAGGCCGTCGGGCCTTCCGGTCCGGTACTCATCGCCGGCCTGTCCGAAGTGCCGATGGCGGGAGACCTGCTGATCGTGGCCAAGGATGATAAAACCGTCCGTTCGCTGGCGCAAAAAATTGCCTCCAAGCGCAGGCTGATTGCTCATGCCAATTCCTTTGTCGAACTGGTGACGCGCATAAAAGAGGGGAAGCTGAAAACTCTCAAAATTATCGTCAAGGCCGATACCAAGGGCACCCTGGAAGCCATTCATCACAGTATCTCCAAGCTCGAGTCCAACGAGGTCAACGCAAGGGTGATCCACAGTGGAATTGGAAACGTGACCTCCAATGACGTGAACATGGCGGCTATGAGCGCTGCGGTGATCTTCGCTTTCCACGTGGAGACTCCCACGACCGTGAAGAAACAAGCCGATCAGCTGGGAGTGGAAATCCGCCACCAGCGGATCATCTACAAAATGCTGGAAGAAATTCATTTGATTCTGGAAGGCCTGCTCGATCCGGAAATTCTCGAGGTGGAAATCGGAGAGGCTCAGGTGTTGCAGATTTTCTTCTCAAAAAAGAAAGAGATGATTCTGGGCTGCAAGGTGGACAAGGGCAAGATGGAAAACAAGGTGGCTTTGCGGGTGATCCGCGGCGACCAGCTGGTGGGTGAAGGAAAAATTACCAGTCTGCAAAAAGGACAGGACCAGGTCAAGGAAATGGCCGTCGGCCACGAGTGTGGAATTCGCTACGAGGGCGCCTTCAAAGTCGAGGTGGGAGATACCCTGCAGTCGTACCGGGTGGAGAAGCGGAAGAGGACGCTGTAGGAACGGAGGAGGTTTTACTCCTGTACCGGAATCAAATCGTAGGACAGCACGATGGTGATGTCATAATTGTCGTCAACTGGCTCTGGGGGTTCGCCGCGAAGCTTGAG
This sequence comes from bacterium, assembly GCA_030699855.1. Classification (GTDB taxonomy): domain Bacteria; phylum Patescibacteriota; class Gracilibacteria; order JAUYGZ01; family JAUYGZ01; genus JAUYKR01. The sequence continues at coordinate 2,149 of JAUYKR010000097.1, read as the reverse complement.
CATTTTTGGGTACAGCTCTTGCAGTACGGCCTCGGTAGCCTGAGTCTTTTCCGGATGATTGATGATAAAAAAACTGGTCTGATAGGTTTTTTCTCTGGCGTTGTCGTAGCGCTGGACGTTAAAGCCGAACTTGATTAAACGATTTCCGATTTCGGCCGCCAGGCCGGTTTTGGTGGTGGCGTTCAGAATCTGAACGCTGGCTTTTTCCTGAAAGAATTCCGGCGAGTCGAACAGGAAGCGGGTGAATTTCTGCACGTCCCGGTAGCTGTCCCCGTCGGGGATCAGGACAAAGGCTCCGCCATAGTACTGGCGCTCGGGGGTGTAAAAAAAGCTGCCCATGTCGATCACGTCCTGATCTTTCAGCACGGCCGAGCTGATGTTTTCCGTATCAAAGTCGCGAGCGAAGCGAGCGAGGCTGATCATCTCCGTCACTTTCAAATTGGTTTCGATGTGCTCGGCTAATTCTTCGTAGATCTGCTTTAACTTCAGCGGAGAGCGGAACAACTTGAGCTCAGCGGCTCGTCTCTTCATGGCACTGATCACCAATTGCTGGCGTTGGGCACGGTCGAAATCGGAGGTTGAATGGCGTGAGCGCACGAACTTGAGAGCGGTGGTTCCATCCATGGTTTGCAGTCCGGCCTCGATGGCAAAGGTTTCGTAGCCGCTGCCATCCTCCTTGGGATACTGCGTGTCATAGATGTTTTTCAGCACCTCCACTTCCACGCCCTCCAGCAAATCTACAAGCCCCTTAAAGGCATCAAAGTCAACTTTGATGTAATAGGGGATGTTCAGGTTACTCATGTTCTCTATGCCGCCCTTCAAAATGCTCAAAGCCTGCTCGGAGCCGTAAACGGGCTTAAGCCCCTCGTAAATCCGGTTGATCCGTCCGGCTTTGTAGCCGGGGATGTCCAGCCAGATGTCGCGGGGGAGCGAGAGCAGACCGGCATGACCGCTACTTTTATGCAATGAGCCGATCATAATGGTATCGGTCAGGTCGGCTCCGTCGTGTATACCGCCGCCCACCCCCAGGATCAAAATATTGGTGCGCTGGTGTTGGTCGACGTCCAGGTCTTCGGAAAAAATACTGACTAAATCGCTCAGTTCAAAATGGTCAAGGTATTGCTCCACGGCGGAAATGGCGCGAAAGACGATGTAGCCGCTGACGACAACGGTCAGCAGCAACAGGAAGAAGGGAACTTTCTTCTGATGATATTCGGTTTTGTTGGTGGGGATGGTGCGCAGCAGGCGACGAAACAGCGATTGATGCAGGTTCTTTGGTGAGGGTTTTTTCATCCTTCGATTAGAGTAGCTATTGCTCAGGATCAAGCTCCTTAGCTTGATCGAAAGGTCTTTTTTGAGCTAAGGGAACGAAGGAAAGTCTAACAGAATAGAGGTGACTTGAAAGGCTTTGCCCATTGATTGAATGGGCAAAATTTGGTATAATGAAAGGATCCCAAAAAACATCAAAGTCGGTCTAAAAAAGCGAAAAATGGCAAAGAAAAACAAAAAGAAAAGTCAGAGACAGCTCAAGGTCGGTCGCGATCCGCGCTATCTTCACGATCCATCGCTGCCCTGGAAGAAAATCTTTTTGATCGTGGGCCTGGTGTTCTTTACCGGACTGACTCAGCTGCTTCAGCAGCACGGTGATTTTCTGGCCGGGGAAATTATCGGCGAGCACAAGACGGTTCTGCATGACTTCAGTTGCCCGCGAAGCGGATACACCTTCGAGGTTTCTCCGGTTCCCGGCTTGTTTTCCTACCGCAAGGGCGATCTCGCCTTTAATCGTTCTGAGCTTCTTCGTCTGAACGAAAACAATATGGGACTGACGGCCTGGTTTACCTATGCCGTTTCTTTTGATCAGGCCTCCAAGGGGCGTTTGCTGGACATCGTCAGTTACGAACAGAATCCGAATGAATATGCCAGAAAAATATTTGAGGAGATTGAGGGCGAAGCGGCTCACGGAGGAGTCGACTTTGTCACCACCCACCTGTCGCCGGATAATCCTCATTTAAATACCGCTTTTCCTTACAGCCAGGGTCTGGTGGTGGATTTGGTCAGGGGTCATGCCGGGTACGGCAACTTCGTGAGTGTCTGCAGCGATCTCGTCTTCGACGATAGCTCGGTGCTGCGCGTGCTGTATAGCGTGGCT
>JAUYKR010000093.1 GCA_030699855.1 bacterium | reverse complement strand
CTCCTTTACCATCTCAAAGAGGATGGGAGCTATTTGACGGGCGATCTCGGTCGGAGTGGGCGCGCTCATCCTCTGGGCTCGTGCCGAATCCCGCAGTCCCAATGAAGCTCGTTCCTCCACTCGCTGTTTGATCAGGTAGGGGTCGGCAAACAGGAGTTCCAGGGACACATTATTGGCCAGTTCAAAGAAGTCGTTTGATCCATCCTTCAGCAAAATCCGTCCTCTGCGCGCCGGAATCGTTTTATCCTGCATGCGCTGTTCGGCATAATCGCTGTAGGCCTGGTAGTCTACCACCTGCAGCTGGAACAGGCGGGCCAGGACAACGGCGAACAGCAGGATCAGGCACCACTTGAGCAGGGAAATCCGGTCCAGATACCAGCGGTTGCCGGAGAGTCGTTGTTTATTGGAACGGTACACCATAGCCAAGAAAAAATTGAGCCGCTGAACTACCATACCCCTTCGGTCAGGATGTTCAAGATCCCCGGGTTTTCATGTACCATCATTCCGTATCCGGTATCTTTTTCACATGAACCGCTTCGACAACTACGTTGCCCTGGATCTGGAGACCACCGGCCTGGAACCGCGCCAGGATGACATTATCGAGATCGCCGCCATCAAGGTGAGAGGAGGGGAGATCGTCGACCGGTTTGAGTCCTTCGTCTACACCCCGCTCGAACTGTCCGAACATATTTCCTTCCTGACCGGCATAACGCCAAAGCATCTGGAGGGAGCGCCGGATTTTATCGACCTGATTCCAAAAATAGAAGCTTTTATCGGAGATGACCCCTTGGTCGGCCACAACATCTGGTTCGACTGGAACTTTCTCAATCTGAAGGGGGTGAAGGTGCAGAATAATGCCCTCTGGGACACGTATTTAATGTCCACCTTGCTGTATCCGGATCTTCCCTCCAACAGTTTGGAGACCAACACCAAGTACTTCGGCATTGCTCACGAAGACAGCCATCGGGCCATGTCGGACGTCATCGCTTCGCACGAGCTGTGGAAGGTACTGCTCAAAACCTTTCCGGAAATTTCCGCCGCTCAGCGCCAGCGCATCGCCGATCTGGAAAGAAAGAGCTCCTGGCCGCTGCTCCCCTTCTTTTTGCGCGATCAGGCTCCTCACAAACAGCAGCTGCAGTTTGACGCCGCCGAAGTGAGCAAGCGAACCGTTGATCTTTCCATACTGAAGTTGTCCGATCAGTCGATTTTGATTCATGCTCCGGGTTCCGATCCGGTCGCCGTAGCCGCTCGGCTTCCACAGCCTCAAAAAACTCTTTACCTCGGCAGCTATCAGCATGGCCTTCACGCTCTTCATCAGGCTATTCCTCAGGCGGTCCTGCTCTTCGGTCCCCAGTACTACGCCTCGGAAGAAAAACTGGCGAAGCTTTTGAAAAAAAATGAGCTCAACACCGCCGAAACCTTGCTACTGCTGCGTCTGATCCTTTTAGGTTCTGCCAAATCCAGGGATGAGCTGGGTCTGTCGCATCCCGAACAGGAAGTGTGGCGGGAAGTTCAGGAAGCCGGTCCTCAGTATCCGGCCCGCCAGGCCGCGCTGGAATCCCAGCAGGTGATCACCAGCCACTTCCATGCTTTTTCCGATCTCGATCTGCTCAAATCTTTTCCCCGAATTGTCGTGCTCGATCCTCATCTGCTGGAAGCGAATGCCACCACCATCTTTGGCAAGGCCCTGTATTTAGACCAGTGGCAGCGGATGAGTGAAGCCGCCGACTGGCGGCGAACAGGGGAGAACTTCTTTACCGATCTCGACAAGCTGGGCAACAGCTTGGTTCCGGCTTCTACCTACGCGGAGGAAGTCGCCCTGAACGATACCATCATCACCGGCAACGAATTCGTGCGCCTCAAGTCCAGTATTCTCGCCCTGGTGGAGCAGACGAAGGATGAAGCGTTGCTGGCGTATCTCAAATACTTTCAGGTGTTCTTCCAGACCAACGATTCCGCCTGGGTCCGTTGGATCAGCGTCGATCCGGTGCGAGGCGTCAGCCTGCACGTGGCTCCGTTGTCGGTCAATGGATTGCTGGAAAAGTACCTGTTCCAGGGCCATCAGGTGATCGTTATCAGCGATACCGCCGACAGTTTTCCCATCCTCCCCGAACTGGAAAAGCAAACGCTTCCCCGTCCTTTTCCCGTCACTATCCAGTTACCGCCGCTGGAGCAAATCACGGGCACGAAAAAAGAAGGCGATCACCAGGCCCAGCTCAGTTATCTGGCCGGGCTTCTGCCCACTCTTCCCGGCAAAACCGGCGTCATCTTCACCTCCAAGGCGAACATCAAGCGCTACTTCTTCGACCTGGTCAAAGTCATGCCGGACAGCTACGGCATGTTCGCCGAACACTTTACCGGCAGCAAGGGCAAACTTCAGGATCGCTACATGGGCGATGAACACGATCGCAAAGCCCTCTTCATCAGCTACCGCGGCCTGCGTACTTACTCTCGCCAAGTTCTCGATTTCGATACCATCATCGTCCACGCCATTCCCTTCGACTACCCCGATCCCGTTCACAAGGCCAGGGGCAATCAGTTCGACAATGGCTTCATCGACTATTCGCTTCCCTTAGCTCGGCAAAACCTGCTCGAAATCGCCGGCAACTTTTCCGCGCGAGCGGGGGAGAGGAAGCTGATCATGCTCGATCGGCGCGTGCAGGAGAGGGATTATGGGGCGGAGGTGACGGAGGGGGTGGGGTGAGGGGTAGGCTGTTTGTGTTAGGCGTTGTTACGAACTTTTAAATAAAATCTAATTGTTAAGGCAATAAGGAAAGTAATATACCCAATTAAGCATAATAATATGACTTCGTCCCTCATGCCAAGATATGCAAAATTAATGTTTGAAAATGGATAGAAAGGTCTCACGTCACTGTGGTAAAAAGAATCTAAGGCAATGTGTAAAATTCCGCCAATTACACCCCCAATAATGTAAGCGGATAAGGGTTTTTTGATGTGAAATATTTTTTTGACTATAACTCCGTAGAGCGTAAAAAATAATGAGCCTGTAATTATAGCAAAGAGTAGGGTGTGGCTTGTACCATGTAGCTCAATATTTAAACCAAAAAAGATTACTAGAAATGGTTGAATATCAAGCAACACATTTGCAAGGATGCAGGACATCACGTCAATTCTAGATGGCGAAATAGATCTTACTGTTCCGTTGATTCCAAAATGTAATGGTGTAATTGGCA
>JAUYKR010000089.1 GCA_030699855.1 bacterium | reverse complement strand
TGGGCGAGAATCCTAGTCTCTCGGCGGCTAGGTCAAGAGTTTTCCTGGGTTCTTTATCGAGGACTACCAGTGTGATCAAATCTCGGGCTCCCATTTCCGAATTGTTAGATAATTTTTTTCCAGCTTTATTAAAACGCTCTCTTTGTGTGGCGCGGGCTTTCTCTACTTGGGTTCGGAAGACTTCACTCCTATCCCCTTCCGTATTACCAGACAAGGCGCTCGGCAAGATTCTATCCACTTCAAGCCAAATATCTATGCGGTCCATGATAGGGCCGGACATTTTGCGCCTGTAGCGGGAAAGGGCTGACGGTGTGCAAATACAGGGCTTACCTCGGAAGCCGAAATTGCCACAGGGGCACGGGTTCATGGCGGCTACGAGCAAGACATTGGCTGGAAAGTGGGCGGTCCCTTTGGCGCGCGAAACCGATATCACTTTATCTTCGAGGGGTTGGCGCAGACTCTCTATCACTCTTCTGTCAAATTCAGGGAATTCATCCATGAAAAGCACTCCCCGATGAGCCAATGTTATTTCTCCTGGCCTCGGAATGGTTCCTCCGCCGACTAGCGAGACATAAGAGGAGGTGTGATGCGGAGACCGGAAAGGCGGACTGGTGATAAAAGTTTCTGAAAGAGTGCCGGCGACAGAATGAATGCCGGTGGCTTCCAGGGCTTCTTCAAAGGTTAGTTCCGGTAAAATGCCGGCAAAGGCTTTGGCGAGCATTGTTTTCCCCGTGCCCGGCGGTCCGTACATGGCCGCATTGTGTCCGCCGGCTGCGGCGATGAGCAGTCCACGTTTGGCTCTTTCCTGGCCTCTGATGTCGGAGAAGTCCGTATTAGAAATGAGCCTGGTCTTTTCAATAAGAGTGACAGGCGCTTGCGGAATTTTAGCGGTACCGGACAAGTGTTCGATGAGTACCGAAAGAGACGAGATGCCAAAGATATTTATTCCGTCGACTAGTGCCGCTTCCCGCGCATTTTCTACAGGCACATAAAGTTCTTGAAAGCCATTTTGTTTGGCAAATCGGGCAATTGGCAGGATACCGGAGACTTTCCGCACTTTTCCATCAAGCGATAATTCCCCGAGAAAGAGCTTGCCTTCGTGGTCAAAAGCAATATCTCCATTGGCCACGAGATAAGACAAAGCAATCGCGACATCATAGGAAGGGCCTTCTTTTTTCTGGTCGGCCGGGGCAAGTGAAATGACTATTTTATGGTTTTTGGATTTAGGAGAAGCAAATCCCGAATTTTTTATAGCGGCAGAGACTCGGTCGCGCGCTTCCTCAACCGCTTTATCCGGCAAGCCAACTATGGCAAAAGCATTGAGCCCGCGGGAAATATCCGTCTCGACGGAAACAGGGATAACAGAAAGTAAATTTGTTTGGGCGCTGTAGATTTTGGAGAAACTCATTCCATATGTTCGCGGCAAGTGCGGGCCGAGGGATTGGCTAGAAGTCGCTCCTCGTCTATTTCTTTTTTGCAGACTTCGCAGAGGCCGTAGGCTCCTTGTTTGATTTTATCTAAAGCGATTTTCAGGTCTTGGTAACGGGCTTCCAGAGTTTTAAGGATAGCCACGTTTTCTTCATAGCCTTCGATATTGTCAGCGACCGTGTTCTCATCTGCCTGGGAGGTATCTTTTTCATTAGGAATAGCTTCCCAATCAGAAAGATTGTCTGGGTTTCTTCTCCCGATTTTTTCAAGCTCTTTGATCAAGAGCTTTTTTTCCGCTTCGAGCTTCTTTTTGAAGTAATCAGTGTTTATGGCCATAGCCCCATTTTAGCAGAAGCAAGCTTAACGCGAAAGTTTCTCTCTAGTCAGCCTCTCAATGACAATATGCAGGGTTTCAATACTATCGGTAATGATAAGCATGTTGTTGTCGAAAAAAGAGTAAATCAGGATAGGCTGGTTACCAACCGCAAGCATCCTGGCGTCCTTGTTCCTATCTGTAATGTCCGTGAAAACCGATTCAGGTGTCAAGTTTCTCAAAAGGGGGGCAGTGGCAAATAACGCCCCAACGTCTTGCGGCAAATTTTTCTCCCAGACAAGCATCCCGGCAAAGGCATTTTCAAAAGATGAGAGTTTGATAATGAGGAAAATACTTTCTCCGGAAGCACCGAGCATGAAAAGAGGGTCAAAGGCTCGTACCAGGCTCCCGGGCGCTTGAGTTCCAAGAGCTTCTATAAATTCATCTGTCTCGAGAAGCGAGGTTTCTTTTTCGGTTCCCGCTTTCAGCAAAATAACGTGTTTGACCGTGCCGGCCGGTACACCACGCAGAGCTTCAGAAAGGGTGTTAATCAGAGTTTCGCGGGGCAAGTTTCCTGCATTAATAGCTACCTGGCTATCGGCTGAAACGAATCTGTTGGCTGGAAGAGCGGCCAGAGGGGTGGCTGTTCGTCTGACAAATTCATGATAGCCATACCAGGCGCCCAGGGTCCCTAGCCCAAAAAGCATCAAGCTTCCGAGTAATAAGAAAAATGATTCGGCTTTGCTGTTAGAGTTAACTCGAGGAGCCTCCGGGCCAGCTGGCCCGGAGCGCTGTTTTAAATGTTCCGCTTGCTGAATGGAGACAAGAGAGCCTTTCTGTCTCTGTAGAGCGTCCGCCACGTCTCCCTGGAAGGTGCGGATTTGTCTTAAAGGAGTTTCGCCCGGCCCAGTCTCTGGGGGAGTCGGATTTTTCTGTGGCAAATCTTGGGGAACTTCCGATTCCTTGTTAGCGGTGGGGTCCATTACTCTATTTTACCCCCACACCAAAATTACTCATAATTTTGGTGTGGGGGTCTAACTCACTTGTAGCGAGTTGGTCGAACTATCTGACGCCGCCATCACGAGTTTTGATATTGTTCGCGTTGAGAAGATATTTTTTGGGGTTGTGGTCGAGGTCGAGGAAGTCATCAGCCGCTTCGATGAGGCGGGCTGAAGACGATTTTCCGAAAGCCACCACTTCTACCTGACAGCCATGAGTGTTTTGCAGATATTCAAC
>JAUYKR010000086.1 GCA_030699855.1 bacterium | reverse complement strand
ATTGACAAAAGCCTGGTTTTCTGGTAAGGTGGGGGTAGTAATGAGTCGCGGTCGCTGTGTTGGCGGCAATAAGACGATTCATAGTTTAACATCACTTACCCGAGCTAGGAGGCTCGCATGAAAAATATCCTCGCCGGCCTTCTGGCCGGTCTCATCCTCGCCCTCATCACCGCCTGTGGCGGTGGAAGCGGGTCTGGATCCATGGCCTTCTCCAAGGGACCTGACGTGCAGAACCCTGGGACGGTCATCGTGATCAATCAGATCGGCGAAGGGACGGAGATGGCCTACGTCATCACCAGAACCGAAGGAGACTTCTTTGACCCGGAAACGGGTCTGCACGAAGTCGCCGTCGGGCACAATCAGGGCTGGGTCCTGAATGAGGAGCAGGTCCGGGCCTACAACCAAGCCAGCGGCCTGGGCTACACTCGCTTCGAGGCCGGGGCCACCCATCCCCAGTATGGGGGAGGGATGGTCCACGGAGACTCCTACGAGTGGATCCCCTGGTTTGAAGACGATATCGCCATCGTCTTCACCTTCGAGATGGTCGGCGGAGGCCCCCATCTGACAGGGACTCAGATTCCGTTCGAAGAGGCCATGGCCATGATCACCTCTGGCCAAGTCGCGCTCGCCAACTGAGCGAGCACAACAGCTGGTACCCGGCGTCACGTTTCAACGCGTGCTGCCGGGTACCCACCAAATCGAGAATACACAAAGCACTCATTGAGGGCTTTTTATTTATCTTGTTATGGGTAATCTAAACCAGTTATGGCATAAGGTGGGAAAAACGGGGGCTGTTTCGCTCACTTCCCCTTGTATTCATGCGGCTTAAGCCGGATTTTTATTAGTGTCTATTTCTTAGCCTTTGCTTTCTTTACCTTCTTCGCTACCTTTTTTGCCTTTTTCTTTCAAACTACCTTCATTCGCTACGCAGATATGGATTTTATTTACCATATATATAGCGCGGCAGTTAAAGACAAACCAGAAGTAAAAATCAGCGATGAACACCAGGGCTACCAATGGTTAACGCCACAGGCCTGCCTGAATCTCCCTCTTATAGAAGACGAAGACGCTTGCATTCGCATTGTTTACGGACTGTAAACCAAAAACCGCCTTCCGGCAGTTTTTAAAGCCAGATCAATCAATTATAACCCGGCCCGGCCCCACTCCACATCCCGTAGCAGAAACTCGGCATTTGCCGTGGGCAGAAGAAATCATCGCCGAGTTTCGCTCCAAGGACAGGCCTGGGCCGCGAATGAAAGGAGAGGAAAAGGAATCAACGCTCTTCAGCCGCTTGCCGAAAGCTTAAGAGATCTCACCTGCCATGGCAGCACGGATTTTGTCCGGCTCAAAAAGGAGCAGATTAATTTTCAATTGAAAATAATGAAAAATAGGCTATAATCAAAAAATTATGGCTAAGAAAATCATTGAACTTGGCCCCGACAAACATATAACGCCCGAAGACGTTGCTACTGTTGCGCATGATCCCGGCGTTGTTGTTTCTCTGTCAAAAATCGCCAAGAAAAAGGTAATTGCTTCCAGAAAGGTTGTGGAGAGAATTATTGAACGGAAAGATGTTGTCTATGGTCTTACGACTGGCTTCGGGAGTTTCAAAGATAAATTTATATCCGCGGAGCATAATGCGGAGCTACAAATAAACTTAATCCGCAGCCACTCGTCTGGTGTTGGTGAGCCGTTCGCGCCCGAGATAATCCGCGCCGCATTAGTGGCACGCTTAAATTCCCTGGCACAAGGACACTCTGGCGTACGGTTAGAATTTCTTGAGTTTTTCATTAACCTCCTCAATAAAAATATCATCCCGGTCGTCCCCTGTCAGGGTTCAGTCGGTGCATCCGGCGACCTTGCACCACTTTCACATATGGGCCTCGTTGCTCTTGGTGAGGGAGAGATTTGGTATGGGGGAAAAATTGAGAAAACTGCACCCATTTTGCGTAAGCTAAAGATAAAGCCGGTACGGTTTCAAGCCAAAGAGGGATTGGCCTGGAATAATGGCACCTCCGTGCTTACGGGTATTGCCGCCCTTGTCATTGACAAAGCAACATATCTTGCTGGAGTCGCAGATATAGGTTGCGCCCTAACGCTAGAAGCAGTGCAAGGGGTCAGCACCGCGTACTACGAAAAAATTCATGAATTACGGAAACACCCAGGACAGATTACGGTCGCAGCGCATATCCGAAACTTAATAAAAGAGTCGAAACTTGTTGACTCTGCAAAAAATCGCATCCAGGACTCTTATTCATTACGTTGCGCCCCGCAGGTACACGGCGCAGTGCGGGACTCACTCACTCACGCGACTGATGTAGTGACACGCGAGCTGAATGCGGTCACGGATAATCCAATCGTCTTTGAAAATCCGGACCGGGCGATTTCCGGTGGCAACTTCCACGGCGAACCAGTTGCGATTGCTATGGATTTGTTAAGTATCGCCATAGCGGAACTCGCCAACATCTCTGAACGACGTACGGCAAAACTCGTAGACCCTTCAACCAGCCAGGGTCTGCCATTATTCCTGATAAAACCAGAGCGTGGTGGTCTTCACAACGGCATGATGATTCCACAGTATGTGGCGGCAGCGCTTGTATCAGAAAATAAAGTCCTCGCCCATCCGGCTTCAGTCGACTCGATCCCAACCTCGGCAAATCAAGAAGATCACGTCAGTATGGGAATGTTTGCATCTAGAAAAGCTCTTATAATAGTAAAGAATACCGAGAATGTACTAGCTATAGAGCTACTGAATGCAGCTCAGGCAATAGATTTTCGTGACCCAAAAAAACTAGGAGTTGGAACCAAAAAAGCGTATGAATCTATACGCAAGGTAGTGCCAACGCTCGACAAGGATCGAATTCTCTCCATTGATATAGAAAAAGTCGCTCAATTATTGCGCCATAGGAAGTTTTTTAAAAAGTGAAAAACGATCGATTGACAAAGATAACATAAACCAATAAAATCCGAATCAGTACCTTTCTTTCCTTATATCCTAGGAGGTCTCTGTGACCCAGACCAAGCATACGACGCCGGGCGCAGAGCCCCGGGACACCCATACCCCGAAACCGGCCTTGACACCGTACGTGGTTTCGGCCGACATCCACCTGCTGTTGAAGCAGTGGGCGGAAAAGCGCGGGTTCAACCTGCCACCGCTCCATCTCTTCTTCGAACTTCGGAATCAGATGACCGCAGAGCTCGCCGCGATCTTCCCTGGTCGCAGCGTCGATATGATTACCGAAGAAGAGCTGGTCGCCGGCATCAACCAACTGACTCAAGGGCACAATGACCCGGTGGTCAGCCTAGACCGTACCTACGCCACTGCTGCGGCTCAGACTCTCGAGGCCACACGCATGATCGACACAACGCTCAATTCGCTGGATATCGGTTCTCGGACTGGCGAGTGCCTCGAGGATCAGGTGGCTCGCATCGCCCAGGCCGGAGGCTCCACGATCTTCCAGCTGGTGGACGATGTGATCTTCTACGGTGAGAGCATGGTGCACCTGATCGGCCTGATGAAGAAGGCTGGCCTGCGGGTGAGCCGGATCATCGCCGGAATCATGATCGCCGAAGGCCAAAGGGCGATCCACGCCGCTCACCCCGAGGTAGAGATCTGCGCAACGCGAACCTACCCCGCTGTACTTGATGAGATCTGCGAACGCGACTTCTACGCGGGCGTGCCCTTCTCCGGCCGCCTGATCGGTGAGAGGCGCAACGGTGGGGTGCTACCGCTCCATCCGGAACGCGGCGCACCGTACTTTCTCCCTTTCGGGAAACCCTACGAGTGGGCCACCATCCCCAAGGAGATGGAAAAGTACTGGTCTGTGTTCTGCCTCACGCAGAGCATCACGCTCTGGAAGGCTGTCGAGGCCGCCAACCCCGACCGGATCGTGGTCCTGAGCGACCTGGACCGCGTTCCCGGTCCACACAACACCCCGACGCGTTCCCTCGTCGGAATCCTGGAAGGAGAGCTTCGGAAGCTCTCCTCCTAGCCCCCTGGCCCCGTCTCTCAAGACGGGGCCTTCTCATTTATGAAATAATTTAATAGTATTGATAATACTATGAGAAAAATTCAAATCGGTGTAATGGGGTCAGCTGCCGACCTTAGCTATTCCAAAAAAATTGAAAAAATTGCTTTTAGGATTGGGCAGTTGTTGGCTCAAAATAATTGCATTACCGTTTATGGAGCAGAAAAGGATTATGATTCTTTATCTACCGCCGCCGCTAGAGGCGCTAAAAGCGCCGATGGTATGACCGTGGGAGTAACTTATGGAAAAGGAAAAGATATTTGGGATAAAGAAAACAACACTGATGTAATTATTTGTTCAGGACTTGAGCGTGGAGGTGGAAGAGAATTTGTTTTGGTAAATTCCTGTGATGCCATAATAATCGTTTCTGGTGGTTCTGGAACTTTAACCGAATCAGCCATCGCTTACCAACTTAATATTCCTATTGTTGCTATGGTGGGAACAGGCGGTTGGGCGGATAAACTAGCAGATACTTATATAGACGAAAGGGAAAGGTTTAAAGTCATCCCCGCAAAAACACCGGAGGAGGCGGTATCTCTTGCGATTGATTTGGCTCAAAAAAATAAGAGTAATTAAAAAAGTAGACTCTATCTTTTAAGAGTTAAATTATATACCTCGTTGGTATCAAGCAATCTCATTTTATAGCCCTTGAGACCTCGGCGCTTGCCAAAATTATGGCAATAATAACACTTTTTTCAACTCTTGCTAAAGATACGCTAGTAGATAACGACGGCAATACCATAAAGGAGCAAGTGGGCGGTCCGGCTTTTTATCTATTGAAAATATTTAGAAAAGAAAAAATATCGACAATCACTAAGCTCGCTGGTCCCGTAGGGGTTCAAATTCTAGTGAATGAATATGGTGAGTTTGGTAAAATTCCAAAAATTCCAAAGAAAATAAAAATAGATTTTAAAAAAGTAAATACACCATTTTCTGTAATTTCCACTTTGTTGGATGAATTTAATTTGCAGAGTTTAGATAAATATAAAGGTAAGATTTTTCTAGATATTCAAGGGTATGTTCGTGATGGTCTTAATTTTGGCAAAAAGCAATCCTGGCGACCGCCACCAGAGATTATGAATAATATATTTTGCCTCAAAGGAACCGAAGAAGAATTATCATATCTACCTGAGAAATTTTTAAGAATACAAAAGCAGAAAATACTTTTGATTACTAGGGGGGGTAAAGGTTGCAAAGTTTTTACTAACGAAAAGTTCTTTACAGTAAAACCAGACCAAATAATTGAGACTTCAGACACGATAGGCACGGGAGATACATTCTTCGCTTATTTCATCGCTCAATTCCTTAAAACAGGAGATGTCGTCGCTAGCGGGCAATGGGCAACTGAACAAACGGCTCGTTTTTTAACTCAAAAGCTCTCATCTTAATAAAGATATTCTTGACTCCACCTAGGGACAAGGTATACTCTCGGGCAAGAACCTTCTGCACCTTAAAAACTCGCTACTCCCAAGAGGTAAAACATGAGCTTTCATTTCGATTTCGCGGACATCTACCCGAAATATAAGCCGAGGGTTATCAGAGACGTGAATCCCCGCCTCTCCAATCCCAATAATATCCGCTTGCTCACTCCCGTATCATTCCTACAAGAGGGAGAAGATCATATTCATAGCGTCGACATGTTAGAGCGGGCCAGGAGAATCAATGCGAATCTTGGACAGCACGACCTTGAATTTCTGTTCCGATATCAAGAATGCATCCCATCGGAATGGCATTTTCAACTCGTGGCTCCTGGAACGGTCTGGGAAGAAACAAAACACGAAGGAGAAAGCACTTCCAAGAAATTGAGAAGGGCTGGTCTTTCCTGGCTTAACCTAAGAGTATGTTTCGTGCCCGTACTTTGCTGGGAAGGAGATGGGTGGGCATTTGACTTCCGCTCCCTCAGCTTGAGTTGGGGCGGCATCAGCCGACTTCTTTCGCGCCCCGCCAAAAAACTGTAATCCTCTGGTCGGATGACGGCCGCCCAGAAAACCTGCCCATGGCCATGAAGCTGGTCAACTCCAAGGCAGAAGAGACAGACGTCCTCATTGTAGTAACTCACCTCGAGTACGTAAATGCGTTTCCTCCATACTTTGCCCGAGAAAAACTCGGCATCGCACTGGAAGCAATCGCAATCGAGAAAGGTGAAGCCTGGATAATTGACTGCGAGGGTCGAACGCGCGTCCTCATCGAGCCCAATTAAGCCCTCCCCGAAAGCTAGTTGCACCCTGCAAGATGGGTGCAACTTTTTTTCTCAAAAAAGTTGACATATCATTGTCAATGAGCTACAATCTTTTCGTCTTATAAAAGATCTTTAACAACCTAACCCTAGAAAGGGAACCCAGTCATGGCCAGCATCAACCCCTCTCTCTCAAGCGGATTTCGGGACTATCTCCCGAAGGACATGATTCCTCGCCAGAGGATGTTCGACACGATCCGCGCCGTCTTCGAACGGTTCGGGTTCCTGCCGCTCGACACACCCGGACTAGAGCGCGAGGAGGTACTCACGCGCGGCGACTCGAATTTCAAGATGCAGATCTACCGCGCCAGTCTGCGGGGGGAGACGGAGAGCTTGGCTCTGCGTTTCGACCTC
>JAUYKR010000064.1 GCA_030699855.1 bacterium | reverse complement strand
GACATCGTCAGTCGGCTCTGATTATTTCTCATCATCGACCGGTTCCACCTCAATCGGCTCCACGGAGGACACTACCAGTTCCTCAAAGCAGGTTTCGCACTCCAGGTAGTCGCCGATGTGAACCTCATCCAATTCCACTTCGGAAACGATTTTGTGATCACAAGAAGGACAGATAATGGCGAAACCCATAGTGTGGAGATGAATGTTTTAAGTTCCCTTGAGAGAATTCGGTACCTATACTTATAGGGACTTCGCCCCTCTGTCAACGCCTTTTATGCCTGCCACACTATTGGAACCGCTTCCGAGCCACCCCAACATTCTGTTAAAACGGGAGGATTTGTCGGAAACGGGATCCCACAAGTGGCGCTATTTGAAGCCACGACTGGAGCAGTTGAAAAAAGAGGGAGTTACGCAAGTCGTGATTTCCACTTCCGGCAACGCCGGCATCACCGCCAGTCATTACGGAAAGAAGCTGGGGATTAAGGTCCTCTGCCTTGTATCCGAGCACGGGGAGATGGACAAGGCAGCTGCTATTGAGCAGGAAGGTGGATTTTTGGTGGCTACTTCTCACCCAATTCATTGGGCTAAATACTTTTCTAGAAAATATGGCATTCATAATCTAAGGGGGTCTGAAGATCCAGACGCAATCGAACACTACAAAACTCTCGGTAAGGAAATCATTGAGCAAGCTCCAGATGCCAATGCAGTCGTGAATTTCTGTAGTTCGGGGATATCAACTTTGGGGATCCTAAGATCGTATGAAGAATGGGCAATAGATGAAAATAACGCAACACACATTCCACGCTTCATCCTCGCCCAAAATGGCAGGGGAGCTGGACTAGTCCATCTCTTAAAAACAGAAGAGCTACCGAATGGCTATGAAAATGAACATCCAGGACCACCGGATCTTCCCTTAAGGGTTGGTCTCTACCGTGAACTTTGCCGCCTGATTGGAAATGATTGGAGGGACGCTTACTACGTCACTAATGATCAGATTGATGACATGCAAACCAGATTTTTCACAGCCCGCGAGAGTGCCGCATCACTATTTATAGCAAAGTACCTCTTAAGAAAGGGGACACTAGAAGGTGAGAAAGTTGTTGTCATTATTTCCGGAAAAGCTTGGACTCCGGTAGACTTTAGACCAAATCATAGCATCGAATCAATACAGGACGCTGATAACATTTATCGTACTTTTTGTACAATTTGACTATTATATAGCGTGGAAAAGAAGATCGTATACGTATCACTCGACGCCCGTAGGGCCCTCTGGATCCACGAATCAACCGGGGCCGTCATTCTCTGCTCCTATTATTCAGATTTGATCCCACTGATGAGGGCTAGTGGTGTCGATGTCTGGTGTCTTCAGGAGCAGTGTCCGGATCAAGCTCCACCAGAGGGAAGCGCTGAACTGCTCAGCCATGCCAAGACCCTGAACTACCTCAAATCGCTGAAAGCTGATCTGGAATTCATCGTCTTCAAGCCGTCAAATAAAATCCTGTCTTTCCTTGCCAAACAGAGCTGGACGCTCCGGTCAGCACAGGTGAAACTTTGCCGCCGGATCGAAGATAAAATTGAGTTTTTTTCGCTAGCACAAAAGTGTCAGCTTCCGATCCCGCGCTCTATCATCCTGAGCTGGGGTAAGGACAGCGCGGAGCGCTGCCGCCAGGAATTTGGTTCAGCCTACATTCTGCAAAAGCGAGTGGGTCATGCTGGCACTTCCACCATCCTCGTTCGAGCAGGTGAGACTCCGCAAATCGAAGAGGGGACAGCTATCAAAGCCTCTGAATTAGTTGATGGCCCCACCTATACCATGAACCTGCACCTAAGCCGCGATGGAAAACTCCGATCAGGCCCGCTGTGGCAACAACTGTCGCGCGTTCCCGAGTGGAACCGCTGCGAAATGGGAACGGTCGGCGTTACTCCGGCGGCTGTGGCTGAAACTGCGTTTGCTCAGATGGAAGTTTTACTGGACCAGTTGAAACAGCTGCTGGTGGAAGTCGGATTTTGGGGATTCTTTGGCATCGACGCTATTTGGAACGGTCAACGCTGGTATTTAATCGAGGTCAACCCGCGCCTGACTGCTTCCATCAGCCTGCAGTGCTTGGAAGACTTGGTACAGGAGCGACCGGCGCTGCTCCTGGAACCAAGGGAGGATGGCCTAGATCTGAGACCAGGCGCCTACAGCCAGCTGATCTTCCGCAATACCAAGGGGCGGCCCTGGAAGCTGCCGAAGACCCTGAAGTCAGGGATCTACTCACGAGTGAGTGGCAAGTGGAGGCTTACAAAAAGGAGTTTCGATGCCCGGGAGCTTCAAGCAGGGGAGGTCTTGCTTTTACTAGCCTGGTCATCGGGAAGCACCATCGAAGTCGATTCGGACTACGCCAGTCTGCAGACAAAAGGCTCTGTCTTGGATGAAGGTGGTGAGATAAGCGACCATATCCACGATTTTTACGAGAGAGTTATCCAGGGACAGCTGATTCGAGCAAATGATTTTTGGCAGGGGACATTCCTTAAAATAGAGAAGGGGCAGCCTTTTCTCCTTCGCAAGCCGCTGGGGGTGGCGAAGACGAAAGAGCAGTTGAGAGACCTTGAACTGCGCTATCGGCAAACCCAGCTGCTGGAAGGCGAGGTGCTGAAGCTCCTCGGTGAGTACGAAGGGTACTTCCTAGCGGAACGGGCTGATGGAAGTAGAGGTTGGTTGGTGAAGGAATTTGGAACGATGTCTAACGGGCCGGTCGCAATCCCGGGAAAGGCATGCAAAACCGCTGAAGAATTCTTCCAGCATTGGCTGGGAAGCCCATACCTCTACGGCGGCAACTCGGAGGAGGGGATTGATTGCTCAGCCTTCGTCCAGCGCTACTTTTGGGAAGTGAAGGGGATTTTGCTGCCGCGAAACACTCAGGATCAGAAGACCTGCTGCACGATGGAAGTGTGCGAAGCCGAGCTCCAGAACGATGATCTGGTTTTCCTCCACTCCAAAGACAAGGAGATTTCCCACGTGGGCGTCTGGAGACAAGGACACGTGATCCACGCTTCTCTGGAAAACGGAGTTCAGGAACAGCGGCTGGAACAGCTGCTGGAAAAGTACGAGCTGGAAGAATTTCTGCGGCGGTGATCACACTTTTTCAAAATCTTTCAAGTGCTTGGAGACAGCCAGTTTTTCGTTCTGCAGATACGAGACTTGCAGTTCATTGAGCCGCTCGGGTCCCCCATGAAGAGCTTCTTCAATCTGACGAAGATACTCGGACACGGTCGAGAGCTGAACCTCCCGGGTTTTTTCGGCATGGTACGCCATGACGGTCACCGTCTTTGACTCCAGCGACACGAAAACCAATCCTCTGCGAAGAATATATTCCTCTTCAAATCCCGACCCCCTGATGATCATTCTTGTCAGAAAGATGGTTCCGGACAAGGAAGCATGCCCGTGAAGAATGGTCAGGAGACCCATATCCTCGGTGGCGAGTTGAACGTAGTCCACCTCGCGATTTTCAAGCTCCCGATCGGGAGTTCTGACAACGAGCTGAAAAGTTTTAGCCATGATTCTTGATTATTTCTTTTGGTGCTGCCGTTCCACCACCTCCTCGATGGTTCCTGCCATGTAGAAGTGCTGCTCGCTCACGGCGTCGTGCTGGCCATCCAGGATTTCCTTAAAACTGCGGATGGTATCCTCGCGCTTGATGTACTGGCCTTTTACTCCCGTAAACTGCTCGGCCACGTGAAAGTTCTGAGACAAAAATTTCTGCACCTTGCGGGCTCGGTACACCACCAGCTTGTCTTCCTCGGACAGTTCGTCGATGCCCAGGATGGCAATGACGTCCTGAAGTTCCTTATAGCGCTGCAAGATCTGGCGGACTCGGTTGGCGACGAGGTAATGATCCTCTCCCACGATGTCCGACTTCAAGGCCACGGAATTGGAGTCCAGAGGATCCACCGCCGGGTAAATACCCAGCGAGGCCAAAGTGCGGCTCAAAACGATAGTGGCATCCAGGTGGGCGAAAGTCGTAGCCGGAGCAGGGTCGGTGATGTCGTCGGCCGGCACATACACGGCCTGCACGGAGGTAATCGATCCGGTCTTGGTGGAAGTAATACGCTCCTGCAGGGCGGCCATGTCGGTGGCCAGGGTGGGCTGGTATCCCACGGCGGAAGGCAGTCGGCCAAGCAGGGCGGACACCTCTGAACCGGCCTGGGTAAAGCGGAAAATGTTGTCGATGAACATCAAAATGTCCCGACCTTCATCGCGAAACTTTTCAGCGATCGTCAGACCCGTGAGTCCGACGCGCATGCGCGCGCCCGGCGGCTCGTTCATTTGGCCAAAGACCATCGCCAGTTTGTCGATAACCTTGGACTCTTCCATTTCTTTGATCAGGTCATTGCCTTCGCGGGAGCGCTCACCGACTCCGGCAAACACGGAGTATCCGCCGTGGGCCTTGGCCACGTTGTTAATCAGCTCTTGCATCATCACCGTCTTGCCCACGCCGGCTCCGCCGAAGAGTGCCACCTTGCCGCCTTTGATGAAAGGGCAGAGCAGATCGATCACTTTGATTCCGGTCTCAAATACCTCGATCTTTCCGCTCTGCTCCGTGAAGCCCGGAGGGGTGACGTGAATGGGGCGCCGCTCGATGTTTTTCGCCAGTGGTTTATCGTCGATGGGATCGCCGGTGACGTTGAGAACTCGGCCAAGAACTGCCTCTCCTACCGGGGTGGTGATGGGACTCAGGCTATCCGTGACCTCCTGGCCGACAAAAAGTCCATCGGTCGTGCTCATGGAAATGGCCCGGACCACTCCGCCGCCCAGATGGCTTTGCACCTCCAAAGTCAACACTTCTCCATCCGGCCTCGGCACGTGAAGAGCGCTGTACATCTCCGGAATATGATCGACAAAATAGACGTCGACGACCACGCCGATAACACGGGCGATCTTTCCGACAGGAAGCGCGATTGCTGGGGCAGCTGCCATAGAACGAAAGTTAGAAGATAAGCGGGCGGACGAAAGAAAAAATTACAAGGCGGCCATGGTGCCGGCCATTTCCGAAAGTTCCTGGGTGATCTTGGCCTGACGGGCCTTGTTGTAGACGAGGGTGAGACCATGAATGAGGTCACTGGCATTATCTGTAGCGTTTTGCATGGCCACCATGCGGCTGGAATATTCAGCGGCCTTCAGCTCCAAAAAGGCCTGAAGAAACAACATCTGAGCGACCTGTTCAAACAGCACTTCCAGAAACCTCGCCTGGCTGGGTTCGTAGATCATACAGCCCTCCCTGGTTCTCGGCAGCAGCTGGCGTCCCGATTCCGCGTCCACATTCAAATGCTCCTCGATCATCTCGAAAGAAAAGGGGAGGAAGGTTTTGAGCACCGGATAGAACACCAGAGTGCTTTTGTAATGCGGGGCCACCATGTAAATCTTCTTTACGATGTCCTTTTGCCAATACTCGAAGATCGGCTGAATAAAGGTAAGAGCGTCCAGAATGTCCATCTTTTCCTTCAAACCCTTAAAACTCTTGGCAACCGGGATCTCGTTGAACTGGGCGAAGTCGGCGGCCTTTTTGCCAATAGTGATGAGAAGACGATCGGCGGCTGGAGTCTGCAACCAGGCAGCGGAAGAAAACAACGATTTAAACAGCTTTGAATTCAGGGGCCCGCAAAGGCCCTTGTCGGAGGAATACAGGACAAAGAGAACTTTTCCAGATGAACGATGATCGAGGAACGACGAAATTTGTTCTTCCGAAGCGTGATACTTCAACACTTCCAAGAGATCCCAGGCGTATTGGCGGGCAGCCACCGCCCTCTTCTGAAAAATCTTCATTTTGCTGGCAGACACCAACTGCATAGCCTTGGTGATTTTTCGCGTCTGTTTGACGCTCCCGATCTTTTTGCGGGTTTCGAGCAGGCTCGCCATGATGGATTATTTAAAAAATGCTTTGAGTGCCTTATCAAGGCCCTTTTTGATGTCATCGGTCATCTCCTTTTTGTCCATGATCTGTTTCATTAAATCCTTTTGCTGGACCTCAAAAGAGGCCAATAACTGCTGCAGCCGAACGGCTACATCCGCAGCCTCGATAGCATCCAGATAGCCGCCGGTGGCGGCGGACAGGATGACCACCTCCTGCCACAGAGCGTAGGGGCTGTTCTGCTTTTGCTTCAGGGCTTCGACAATTCGTCGTCCTCTGGTCAAAACCTTTTTGGGGGCTTCATCCAGGTCGCTGGCGAACTGGGAAAACGCTTCCAGTTCGTAATACTGGGATAGTTCCAATTTAACCGAGCCCGATACCTTCTTCATAATTTTTGTCTGCGCCGCTCCACCCACACGGGAAACGGAAATACCGACGTTGATGGCCGGTCGGATACCACGGTTAAAAAGATCGGTCTCCAGGAAGATCTGCCCGTCGGTGATGGAAATAACGTTGGTGGGAATATAGGCGGACACGTCGTTAGCCTGAGTTTCGATGATGGGCAAAGCCGTCATGCTTCCGCCACCATTCTTTTCATTCAGCTTCGCGGCCCGCTCCAGCAGTCGGGAATGCAAGTAAAAGACATCTCCCGGGTAGGCTTCTCGTCCGGGTGGACGGCGAAGCAGCAGGGACATTTCCCGATAGGCTACGGCGTGCTTGGAAAGATCATCGAAAACGATCAGAACTTCCTTGCCCTGATCCATGAAGTATTCGCCGATGGCGGAGCCGGCGTAAGGAGCCAAAAACTGAAGCACCGCCGAGGATGACGCAGAGGAAGACACCATGATGGTGTAGTCGAGCGCCTCATGGCGCTTGAGGGTTTCGAAGACCTGAGCGGTCCTGGCCTCTCTTTGGCCGATGGCAACATAGATGCAGATCAGATCTTTTCCCTTCTGATTAATGATCGTATCGAGGGCTACGGTCGTCTTACCGGTTTGACGGTCGCCAATGATCAGCTCTCGCTGACCGCGACCGACTGGGATAAGCGAATCAATGGCCAAAATTCCGGTTTGGACGGGGGTATCTACCGACTTTCTCTTGATGACCCCGGGAGCAACTTTTTCGTGCGGGTAGCGAACTTTGGATTTGATAGCCTTTCCGCCATCGATTGGGCGACCCAAAGGGTCCACTGCTCGGCCGAGGTAGTCATCGGAAACCGGAATTTCCAGAAATTGATTATTGGACTCCACAAAGAGTCCTTCTTTGACCCCATGGCCAGCCTGCAACACCAGAGCGTAGGCCTGATCCTGCTCCAGGTTCATCACCAGGGCCTGATTGTCCGTGCCTTGAATAGTCACCACTTCACCCATCTTCAGGTTGTGGAGGCCTTTGATTTGGATGACTCCATCCTTGTAGGATGTAATCATGCCAAAACGCTGGCCGTCCTTGGATTCCATCGGCTTTTCGCTCAGGAGAACGCTTTCCAACTGATCGAGAAGGGGTTTGAGCAGATTTTCTGCCATAAAAAGAGTCGGTTAAAGATGTGAAGTAAACTGGGTGAGTGCCTGAATTTTTGAAAACCAGGACAGATCGCGAACCTTGCCATCGATGAAGAAGCGAAGCCCTCCAATGAGCTGGTGATTGACCTGAAAGGTGAGAAAGCTGGTGGGAAACTGCTGCAAAAAATGCGTTCGAATCTGTTGCTTGAATGAAGGTGTGCACTCCACTGCGCTTTGAACCAAAACGCGAGGACACGGCTTCATGGCCTGAAGAAAACCAACTATGGCTTCGGAAATATCCTGGGGAGTTGAGCTGATCGGAAGCTGCCGCAGTTGAGTGGAAAAACGTGTTTTCTGGGGAAAAATGCTCATCAAACTGGTCATCTGGTCCTCCCGGCGGCTCAGGAGGAACTTTCGGTCAAATTGATCAAAACGAGATGGGAACTCTCGCAAAAGGTACTGAGAAAAAGCTTTGACCAACGAACTACCCTCGCTCATGGGTGCTTCCGCCGTCAACATCCGGACTGTCAGCAGCAGATCATCCACGACCTCCGCCTCCGACTGGTAAGGAAAAGCTTCCGCCAGGGCGTCTGACTGAAAGGCATCAAAGATCAACTTTTTTCGGTAATCAGACGTCTTCCTAAAGATGTCCGGGTGAGCCTTGAACAGGTCCAGGAAATCAATTAAAAGAACGGTAAAGAGGCTGTTTATCATTTTATTGCTGATAGTGCTTCCAGGCGTCGCTGACGCTTTCCTGAACGACGTTGGCGGGAACCTTGTTGGAAACGATGTGGAGAATGACCTTGGTCATGGTACCGAGAACCGCCTTTTCCGCAGTTTTGATAATGTTCTTTTTCTCTTCGTCGGCCAGAGCCCGGATCTCCTCGATCATTTTAGACTTTTTCAGGGCCAAAGCGTCTTCCTGAGCCTTTCTCTTTTGATCGAGATCACTTTGAAGCAGGGAGAGTTGCCGGGCCATCTCCGCCTGAAGCTGCTGC
>JAUYKR010000060.1 GCA_030699855.1 bacterium | reverse complement strand
GGAAAACTTATTTTGCATACCGTTGAAAACGCTAAGAGTGTACAGGAAAAGCTGCGATTTAAAACAGCTGGTGCCGGTACTTTCCCACCTCATGCATTCGTATGATGTTTGCCCCGTTTTGAAGGCACTTTTTGCCTGCTTCCAAGCTCTTCGGCAAACGATCCCGTATTTCTCCGCCGAGAAAGGACTTCATGGAAGGACCGATGAGAATGGGAAACCCCAGCTCCTTTAGCTCCGCCAGCCGGTCGATGACCTCCCAGCTGGGGCCTGGATCGGAGCTGAGGAAAAAGCCTAAACCGGGATCAAGGATGATTCTGTCGCGCGGGAAACCCGCGCTGATCAGGAGTTCGGTTTGCGCCCTGAGAAAAATTTTGATGGATTTGATGACGTCATCGTACTGCCTCGCTTCCCTGCCCGCGTAGGGAGTATTGTAGGCGGAAAACATCAGGCAGACATATGGCCTATGCTTGAGTAGAACTTCGATCATATGGCTGTCGCCTCGCAGAGCAGTTACATCGTTAATCATTTGCACGCCCACCCGGAGCGCCTTTTCCGCCACTTCTGCCTTGTGGGTATCGACGGAAACGAAGACTCTCTTAAAATCAATCTGAGAAAGAATTGGCTCAAGCCGGCTCCACTCTTCATCCGCGCTGACCTGCGCCTCCGGCCCGAAAGTGGACTCGGCACCGATGTCGATCATATCCGCTCCTTCGTCAAGGAGCTGTTGGAGGTGCCTGAGCGCGGCTTGAGGATCGCCGTACTTTCCTCCATCGGAAAAGGAGTCGGGAGTAAGGTTGAGGATCCCCATCAGGAGCGGCTTGTGAAAGTCGAGTGTCTTCATGAAACCAGATCTTGAAAGGCTTTCATCAGCTTCTGGGTGATTACTCCCGGCTTACCATCGGCAACAATCTGCCGATCAACTTGGATGATGGGAACGATCCCCTTGCTGGTTTGAGTAAGAAACAATTCGTCAATGAAGCTGAGCTGAGCAAGTGGGAGAACTGCTTCACAAGTTTTAATCCCCTCCCGCTCTGCCAATTGCAGCACATGGCTTTGGGTGATTCCGGACAGAGCATCATCACACCAGTGGAGGATTCCATCCTTGGCCCAGAAGATATTGGACCAAGCGCCTTCGGTGATTTCTCGCCGGCGGTTGATCAACAGAGCCTCGTAGACCCCGGCCCGCTCGGCGGCCTGGCGAGCCTTCTCGATGACAGGCGGGTTGTAGAGCTTTGCCTTCACATTTTTTCGCTCTCCGAAAAAAGTAATGCTCTTAACACCCTGATAAAGAGCTTGGTCAAAAACAAGCGGCCGGGAAAGAACAAAAATATCCCCGTCCGACGATGCCATGATACGGAGAAACTGAGGGTCATACTCAGCCTGCCCTGCAAGATCCAAAACCCAGCTCCTGATCTGATCGAGCGGGTAAATAAGATCAAAACCAATGAGAAGCGCAGATTCCAGCAGGCGGTCCAGATGCTCGTCGAGAAAGGCAGGCTTGCTCTTGTAAGTCCGCAGGGAGCTAAACACCATACCCTGCGGCCTAAACCGAGGCTCCTGAATCAAACGCTGACCGTTTTTGGAAAAAAGTTTGAACACGACTTTTTGCAGCAAGAAAATTGAAATCCCTTTCCCGGTCATAATCTCAAAAAATTCTTGGCCTTATCAAAGCACTCCTGATATTCGCACTCACCTATGGAATCATACACGATCCCGCCGCCGAATGAAGCCTGCAGGCGACCGCCATACTGTTCAATGGTGCGAATGGCGATACTCAAGTCCATCTTTCCGTGATCGCTGATGTAGCCGATGCAGCCGGTATAAATACCTCGATCAGATCCTTCAAGGTCAGGGAGAATTTCTACGGCCCTTCTCTTGGGACAACCGCTGATGGAACCGCCCGGAAAAGTGGCTTCTACAATCTGCCAGGGGGTCATGCCATCTTTCGTCTGGGAAGTAATATGAGAATAGGTATGCCAGACGGTCGGGCATGCTTGAACGACACAGCTCTCTTGGACTTGGACTGTACCCGGCTTGGAAACTCGAGCCAAATCATTGCGAAGCAAGTCAGTAATCATGTTCAACTCCGCTCTCTCCTTTTCATCGCCTAGGAGTTCCCGCATAAGACGGTCATCCTCCTCAGGCGTGATACCCCTCGGTCTGGTTCCCTTTATCGGTTTCGCTTCCAGCTGCTTGCCATCCCAGTGCAGAAATCGTTCCGGTGACAGGCTGAGAATTTTCCTCTCAGTCTGTTCCAGGTAGGCTGCCATGGGTGCCGGGTTGCGGCTGAGAAGCCGAGAGAAAAGACACCTGGGGTCCTCGCTTGGATCCTCGAAAAATGGGAAGGTAAGACAAGCCTGGTAGATCTCTCCAAGACTGATGAATTCTTTCAATTTTGAGAAAGTTGAACCATACTGCTCCTTGCTCCATGCGGGCACAAGCGAGAGCTGTATCTCTGCGACTTCAGATGAATTCTCGGCTACGACATTCTGCACTTGCTCAGCAATCGATTCCCCCACTGCGAACCAACGCTTTTCTTGATGGTCATACAACAGGGCTTGATCATAAAAAGAAAATTCAATCAGCTTTTTGCCCGTCAACGTATGCGGTAAACCAAGAAATTGATAGCCAGCCTCGTAATCAATGGCGCCGATGGCGCCGCCGACAAAGGGAAGGTCTGACCTCACCTTCGTCCTGCGCCTCTCCAGCTCTTCTGCAAAAAGTTCAGGGAAAGGCCTGTCAGAAACAGCGCCATTCATAAAGGCTTTTTCTCCATCGGAAGAAAGAGTCAGACTGGGATTCCAGCAGAGTATGCTCCAGCGACTATCGACAGTCCCATCACTGCTCAAAAATACCAGCTGTCGTAGCTCGTCTTTTAAGCGAGAAAACAGCTGGGCGGGAGTCAACTCCAGATCAAGCTGCTGAATGCATGGTGTCATAACTTCGCTTTGGCGATAAGGTTGAGGAATTCCGCTCTGGTCTCCGGCAAGTTTTTGAATCCGCCTCTGAACGCGGAGGTTGTGACCAGGGAGTTCTGCTTGTCGGCCCCACGGGACTTGATGCAAAAATGCTCGGCCTCCAGAATGACGCCGAGCCCTTGGGGCTTGAGAGTTTCCTGAAAAAAGTTGGCGATCTGAGTGGTCAAACGCTCCTGGTTCTGCATGCGCTTGGCGAAGGCGTCGACAACCCGGGAAAATTTGGAAAGCCCGACAATACTGTCCTTGGGGATGTAACCGATGTGGGCCCGACCGGAAAAAGGCAGCAGGTGATGTTCACAGGTGGAGAAGAAGTCGATGTCGCGACAAATAATCATTTCGTCGAAGCCTTCGGCGTCGAACAAGGTAATCAAGGACTTTGGATCAACTTTGTAACCAGACATCAGCTCCTGGCGGCTCTCAACAAAGCGAAGGTAGGTATCTCTAAGCCCCTCGCGCTCTGGATCATCGCCGAGAAAGCGAATCCAGTCCTTAAAAACCGATTCTGGAATGGGAGGGTTATTCATCCTTCGGTTGAAACTGAATAAAAGGTTAATGCTCAGGATCAAAACTCGAGAGTGCTCCCGAGTTTTGATGGGGTTTAACTATAAGCGTATCTGGGCATTCGTCAACAAGCTGGGCGATCGTTTTGCCCGACTGGGGATCAATCTGGTCTGCGATGAGTTGCGCCAACGGCGTCAAGACCGCGCGGCGGGTAGGAATGCCGGGATGCGGAAGCTGAAGATCTTCGTCGTTCACCACCTCACTGTGATAATACAGGAGGTCGATGTCGATAATTCTCGGGCCGTCTTTGATCGTTCGTATTCGCCCCATGGTATCTTCCACTTCCAAACAGGTTTTGAGCAGACCTTTCGGTGTCAAGGTGGTGGCAACAATCAAAACCTGATTCAGGAAAAATGGCTGATCGCTGTACCCAAAGGGCTCCGTTTCATAGACGGAGGAGGTCCTTATAATGCTGATACCGGACTTCATCAGCAACTTTTGAGCCTGAAGAAGGTTCTGCTCGCGCTTGCCGACATTGGTACCAAAATTAAGGACGATGGAATCCATCTGGTCCGCGGTAAGTGACAAAACTATTTGAGGTTTCCCACAGCTTGATTTCGTACAAGTTCAAATCTTTTTCCAACTGTTCCCAGATCCACACCGCCACCACTTCCGCCGAAGGATTTTCGAAACGATCATTGAGGTGAGTATGATCGATCTGGCTCATAATTTTTTCTTTTACAATATCCTTAATCACCACGAAGTCCTCGACCAGGTCGTCGCTCCTAACCTTCCCGACCACACTGACTTCCAGGGTGTAGTTATGACCGTGGAGATGCTCGCACTTGCCATGATATTTGGTCAGGAAGTGCGAGGCCGAAAATTCGAAGGTTTTGGTTACAAGCAGGGTGGGCATGCAATGGGAGAGCAACGCTCAGGAGTTTACTTGATTCCCGTATAAAAACCAGGCACTTTCTTACCATCATCTGCGGCACCATGTCTCTCACATCAGCCCATCACCTCCTCGACAGCATCGGAAACACACCTCTGGTGAGGCTCCAGAGCATGAGTCCGAATCCCCTGGTGAACATCTACGCCAAGCTGGAATTTTTCAACCCCAGCGGCAGCATTAAGGATAGAATTGTTTCCCACATCATCGCCGATGCGGAAAAAAACGGTCTGCTGAAACCTGGCGGGACAATCGTGGAAGCGACCTCCGGAAACACCGGCGCAGCCGTGGCCATGATAGCGGCCATGAAGGGCTACAAAGCCATCCTGGTGGCGCTAGACAAGGTGAGCCAGGAAAAGCAAAACGCGCTCAGGGCCTACGGCGCGGAAGTTATTATTGCCCCCACCTCTGCTCCGCCGGATTCACCGGAATATTATGTGAACGTCGCCAAAAGAATTGCCGCAGAAACTCCTGACAGTTATTGGGTGAACCAATATAACAATCCAAAAAATCCCGAAGCCCACTACCTGAGCACCGGGCACTGTAAAGAAAACCTGTG
Organism: bacterium; assembly: GCA_030699855.1. Classification (GTDB taxonomy): domain Bacteria; phylum Patescibacteriota; class Gracilibacteria; order JAUYGZ01; family JAUYGZ01; genus JAUYKR01. Next base: position 100 of record JAUYKR010000060.1, on the reverse strand, counting down.
TCCGTCATTTGTAGTCCCTGAAGTAAAAGAGTATCTTGATGAGATTTCTGAGACTAGCCTTTGACTTCACTCCCCTCATCGTCTTGATTCTGGCCTCAAT
>JAUYKR010000083.1 GCA_030699855.1 bacterium | reverse complement strand
GCGAAGAACTTCCGAAGGCCCCGGATGGTCGCGAAAGAGCTGCGCCGTCACCTTGTTCACCCGCTCGTCCGTGCACTGCGCGGATAAAATTACCGCCACCAGCATCTGGTACGGGGTTTTGAAATGCAAAGCCGGTTTAGGCTTCTGGTAGAGTCGATCGAGTTCTTCGTCAATAATTTTAATCCTCTCTGCTTTTTGCATAGGAAACTATTCAAGTTTTTACTTCTATTGTTCGGAACAGGGATTGCACTTTCGCAGCGAGGACCTTCGAAGCGAAAGACATAAAAGAAAAATTCTCCTCTCCGAACTCCTTACTCCAAACTCCTCACTCCTCACTACTCCCCCCACAATCCCAGCACCAAAATCCCAAAATAATAACCGTAATATCGCAAAATAAAGTCGAGATAGATCGGATAAAAGGCGTAATACCCCCGGAAGAAGTAATCAAGAGTCGTGTCTGCTCCCAGAGCCACGTAACTGAAAATATTTGGCAAAAAGAAGTAGTGGTGCACCATGTCCTGGTAGTACCCCACTCCGTTATTCTGATCGACCCAGATCTGCCCGGCCACGTCCTGATCGACAAAGGAGAGGAGAATAGGCCCAATGACGCCCTGGCCGTGACTCCCATGACTAACGAGCACGACGGAAAGAAATAAGGTGAGCAACATGGCCAAAGCCGTTCGCTGCAGGTCTTTGGGTTTCAAAGCCCGCAGAGTGGAGTCATAGGCGGTTTTTTCCTGATAGTATTCGTCCACGAATTCGAGAGTCTTGTGCTGGATCTTTTCCACCACCACCTCAGCCTTTCGTTCCTTCAGTTCCCAGAAGCGGTCTTTGAGGTAATGAAGGAGTTTGAGCAGCATGTAGTACACTCCGCCTTCAGCCTGGTATTTTTCCCCATATCTGGCCTTGATGGCCCGAATAGATTGGGATCCCCCACCCTGGACATACCGGTAAAATTGTAGGAAGGCCATCTTGGCTTCGTTGCTGACCGCTCTCCAGCTCTTTTTTTCCAGAGAGAAGATGGCTTTGATGTAGACCCAGAGTTTGAACAAAAACGGAACGGTGATGGACGAGACCAGGAAGGTCACCGTCATGAACAGCAGATAAAACACCAGATAGCCGCCGGTGTAATCGAAGCTCCAGAACATCAGCAGATAGTAGATGGCACAGATGAGCAGAGCTTCGACGATGTGGTTATAAATCCAGATCAGCGGCCACACCGGCAGGATGAACAGCAAAATAAGCAAGCCCCACAAAAAGCGAAGAAATTTTCGAATCGCCCTGAATGCCCATTCCTGCCAACCCTCCACCTCCTCATCCGTCTGGCCGGAAGATTTCACTAGGTCTTTCAAAATTTCCACGTCGAACTGAATATGGGCCAGCACATAGCCCAAAACCTTGACGTACAACACCCGCTCGACGTTGACGATCAGAATGGCCAGAGCCAGGGGCAGATCGATCAACAACAGGGGGTATTGAAGAAAGCTGATTCTTCGGATCAGAATGTCCTGAAGAGCCTTCGTCAAATAGGAGATGATGAAGAGATTCTCTACATGGGTAATTTTGACGTCCTTGAGGTCGAACTCGTCTTCGCGAAGCTCCGCGTCCACCTGCTCCTCGATCTGCTGGAAATCCGGCGCCTCTGCTTTTGGCTGCGATGGCTGGCGTACAGACGATCCTTCGCTCATGGAAGATAAGAGAAATCAGGAGGAGTATAGCACTGGAATCTCTGAAAAACGATGAGGTGTCCGCCCGAGGCGGATTGGACTGAGAGAAAACCGCAAACGTATGGGTTATACGTTGAGGATTTTTTCGAGGGAAACGCAAGTAGATCACGTTTTGCAGAGATTCCAGCTATTTCTCGTCCTTGCCGTTGAAATAGAGTGCCACCTTGGCCTGGGATTGCAGTTTGACGGGCATCCCATTCACCTCCACCTGGATCTCCACGAAACCTTCCTTCATGGCCTGCTCTTTGAGAACCACTCGTAAATCTTGCTTGGCCAGGGCGATCTTTTCCTGAGCGTCCAGAGCTTCTTCGCGAAGCTTGATGTACGCCGGATCTTTTTGAAATTCCGCTTCGACCTTCTCCTTTTCCTCATTGATCTGATCGCTGAACTCCTTGCGAGCCTTTTTGAGTTCTTCCATCTTTTCCGATGTCACCTTGTAGGCCCGCAGGGCTCCTTTCGTTTCCCGAAGCTGATCCTTGGCATCGAAGAGCTTTTGAACGAGTGCCTGGGCCTTGAGCTGACTTTTGCTATCATGATCGACCATAACAAAAAAACTGAAGAATAAGCGGAATCATCCTAGGCAACTCGACCACAAAAAACAACACTATACTTTTAACTTCTCCTCCAGCTCCCCCATCCACTCAATGGATTTTTTGACCGTCTTTTCGGCCACAAATTTCCCCGCTTTCGCGCCTCCGACCTGGATGACCTGATCGGGATTTCGGGTGAAGCAACCACCCTGCGGATCCAAAGCGCTGATCACCACCAGCTCCCGCTCTGCTTTTTTGAGGAAGTAGACGATCTCATTCAGGCTCTTTTCCAGGCCATACTGATCGAACTTCTTTCGGTCCACCTTTTCGAAAGTGTATCCGGCTTTGGAAAATGTGCTCTCCATCTCGTCCTGATTCTTGGGACTGCGGAAGCCCCCGCCAAGCACTTTATTCAATCCCAACTGCCACCCGGGCGCCTTCTCCACTTCGGAGAGCTTTTCCGGCTTGCCGTCATTCACCTTCCAGACTTCGATGTTGTTTTCCTTTCTGCTGAAGCACTTGCCCTGGCTGTCGATCCGCGAATAAACCATCAGATCATCTTCGGGAATATGATACACAAATTCGTTCACGGCGTCTTTGACGCCAAACTGATCGAACTGTTCCCGGGGAATTTCTACAAACTTCTTCCCGGAGCTGTGGATGAGCTCTTCAAATTCTTTTTTGTTGCGGTCGTAGCGCCAGCGTACTCCCGCGCTGGAAGTACCACCGGCTTTCGCCGCCAGAGCCTTCTTCATCTCCGGCGCGGCCAGCGAAGTGCTCCAGCGCATGATCTTCTCTTCAACCTCTACCCTTCCCGCCCCGTAGCGCTCACGGGAGGATTTGATTACGCTCGCGCGAATGTCCGAATGCATGTCCACCTCCACCGGAGGGTTCATTTGGGCGGAAAACACCGGCGTCGGCATATTGTCGACAAGAAGGCGGATGTAGGTGGTGTACTTGGGCAGGGCGATCACGTCCTCCGGCAGCACCACTTCGCCAAACTGTTTGGAGAAGTACTCGGCATCGTCGAAGCCGACCTGGAAGGAAAGAAGCGTACCCACGTTACCGAACACGGCGTGCATCACTTCTTCTTCCATTTGCTCGACATACTGGTTGGCCATCACCAGATTCAGTTTGTACTTACGGGCTTCGGACAGAATGGTGGCAAAGGAATCGGTGGCAAAGTTCTGGAACTCATCGACGTAGAGATAAAAATCCTCGCGTTCATCCGCCTCCATATCGGCTCGGCTCATGGCGTCGAGCTGGAACTTGGTAATGAGCATGGCGCCGAGCAGGGACGAATTATCTTCACCGATCTTTCCCTTGGACAGGTTAGCGATGAAGATCTTTTTGGTATCCATGGCGAAGCGAATGTCGATTGAGCTCTTCACCTGGCCCAGGATGTTGCGGATCAGCGAGGACGAAAGAAATTGCCCTACCTTGTTTTGGATGGGAGAAATGGCCTCCACCCGCAGTTTGTCGGTCATGTGGGCGAACTCATCCATCCAGAAGGATTTGACGACAGGGTCCGTGACCCGCTCCAGAACCTTCTCCCGATACATCGGATCGACCAGGAGCCGGGGAATACCCAGCAAAGTCGCCCCTTCAAATTCGGTGAGAGCGAGAATGCAATTTCTCAGAATATATTCCAGACGAGGGCCCCAGCTTTCGGCATACATTTTTTTGAAGACTCCGACCAGACCGGAGGCCACCAGGGAGCGATGCTCTGGATTTTTGACTTCCAGCATGTTGAAGGACACCGGATAATCGCGGTCGGACGGATCAAAGATCACCACGTCGTTGATGCGGGACTTGGGGATCATGGCCGTCACCTTATCCGCCAGTTCCCCGTGCGGATCCACCACCGCCACCCCACGGCCTTTTTGGATGTCATCGTGAATCATGTTTTCCAGCACCGTGGACTTTCCCATACCGGTTTTCCCGATGATGTACATGTGCCGGCGACGATCATCGGGTTTGATTCCGAACACCTTTTTGGTTCCGCGGAAGTTGGTGGAACCCAGGATGGTCAGGTCGTTGAATTCTTTGGGGGTCGGCAGCTCCGCCGGAGGTTCCAGTTTTTTGGAACGAACCCAGGCGATGTTGGGCGTTTCCAGACTCCACATCGGCAAATGAAATAAGGTCGCCAATTCGTCGACGGCCAAAACCAGGTGATCATCGACCTCGCGCTCTTTCATACGCTGGTACAAGCGGCGACCAGCTCGACTGGAAGTATCCTCAAAAAGATCAATTTCCGGACCGTTGACCTCCGGCCAACGGAACTGGTTGAAGCTGGATGCCATCTCCTGGGTTTTGAGGCGGGCGCCGGGGATGTCCCCCGAACGGCTCAGATAGGCCACTCGAATCGAGGACTGAAAAACCAGCTTCACCAGCTTTCTTCGCGGCAGTTCCCAAAAGCTGAAACCCGCCTCCTGCTTCTCCACCAGGCTTCCTCCCTCCAGGGGTTCATACAGACCCACGCTTCGCCAGAGCAGCTTGAGGAGGAAGGTGATAGGGACTTTTACAAACCAGTGCCGAAAAAAGGATGGTGTTACATACCACCACACAAACCAGTTAGATGCCCAATCCCAGCGGTGAAAGTAGCCGGCCTTCAAGATTTTGTAAGCAAAAGCGGCATGCTTTTGCCACAAGGGATCTTCCGGTCGGATCACCATTTGAAACCAGGCCTGGTCGGCCTCGTGGTTGAGCTTGCTCATGGCGGATGTCAGCGCGGACAAAGTGTCCACCTGCGTTTTGTCATCTTTATCGACGAAATAATCGTAGGTTTTAAACGGCCAGATCAATTCATCGGTCACCCCCATTTCCGCCACACATACCACACCCGGGCTAACTGACTCGAACTCCCCCAGCTCGGCCACCTGACCCGCACCGACCAGTTCTTGAGAACTGGGTCCAGGAACCATGGGCCTCCTCACTTCCAAGGCGGAAGTGACATGATCCTCCACCACCTCGATCTCCACCTCCGGATACTGGGCGTATATCTGCCCCTCCATCAGTCTTTGATATTCCTTGGGAATCCACACGTAAAAGAAGATCTGCTCGTCGACATGAGCGATTTCGAAGCTCAATTTCGGTTGAGGCTTTCCCAGAATATAGCGGCTGAACCAGCCAATCGACTTATAGGTCCCGGCCAGGGTGTTGAAGATCTGTTCGGCTACGATAGGTCCTTTGGTGGGCGCTTTTTCATCTTCCTTGGGCACGCGCAGGCGAAGGAGCACCGGCTTTTGCCGACGGTAATAGTGCCGATTTCGAAAAGGAACCCACAGCTTTCCGGCAATGACGAGTGCGTTGTAGACGATAACGACTACCAGCAAGGCAATCGGTATCCAAGATACGATATTGAAAGTATCCATAAGACCGTATAAGACTCCCATTGCCCTTCGTAGCGTGGATAAAACACTGACGGCGCTTCAATCCCGCGGGATCAAAGAGCGGTTTTGCTACCAAGAACGGAGTTGATCCGCCATTCGACTTCGCTCAGGCGAACCACCTCATCGGCCTTCTGCCAAAACCCTAAAGCTTCAGGAAAAAACCGAGGTATACAGGGTCATTATACCATGTTTCGGAGGGGATTTGAACCGAATTCCCCTACAGCACCACCTCCTCAAAGTACTGCTCCATATGCAGATCCTTAGCCACCGATTGATAGGTAATCTTTCCGGCAAAGGTATTGAGTCCGCGGGCAAAGCCGGAGTCTTCGCGGAAGGCCGCGAACTTGGAGGTTTCGTTGGCTAATTTGCGCAGATACGGCAAGGTTGCGTTGGTCAAAGCGACTGTTGACTGGTGGGCTACCTGCCCGGGCATATTGGCCACGCAGCAGAAGATTTTTCCATCGACCATATAGATAGGATCGCTGTGGGTGGTCGCCCGGGCTCCCTCCACGCAACCGCCCTGATCGATGGCTACATCCACCACCACCGCTCCGTCTTTCATCAAATGAATTTGATCGGCATTGACGACCTTGGGCGCCTTGGCACCGGTCACCAACACCGCCCCCACCAGCACATCGGCGTCTGCCAGGGCTTCATCTAGTTTAGCCTCATCATTGATGTGGAAAGTGACGTGTCCAAAAAGATATTCGCCCAGATAAGCCTGAAGTTCTTCTTTGGCCACCTGCATGGGCGCTTCGCGAACATCGAACAGGGAAACCTGACAACCCATGCCGGCAGCCGTTTTGGCGGCCTTCTTCCCCACCACTCCTGCTCCAATCACCACCACGTGACTGCGATCGACACCGGAGATTTCTCCGAGAGTTTTTCCTCTGCCACCGTACTTCTTCTGGAGGTACTCTGCGCCGTATTGAATGGCCAGAACTCCGGCAATTTCGCTCATAGGGCTCAAAAGTGGCAATCCGCCCTTTTTGTCCTGCACCGTTTCGTAGGCAATGCCGGTAATTTTTTCCTTGATCAACTTTTCCGTCAGTGATTTTTCCACTCCGGAAAGGTGAAGATAGGTAAACAGGGCCTTCCCATGCAGCAACTCCAACAGGTGATACTCGGACGGCAGGGGTTCCTTTACCTTGACCAAAATGTTGCAATCCCGTGCGATGGATTCCGGATCCAGACGAATCTCCGCTCCCGCGTCCGTATAGTCACGATCATGAAAACCGGCCCCCTTGCCAGCATGACGCTGAACCAAAACCTTATGTCCATCAGCGACGAGCTGTTTGACTCCCAAAGGCGTCAAACCAACACGATTTTCGTTATCCTTGATTTCGGTAACGGTACCGACGCAAATGGATGGCATGAAAATGGGGTTAATGGATGTTGATAGCATCTTAACGACTCATTGCCTTTCTTGGCAAATGATTTAGATCACTCGCCTGAGGAAAAGAAGAGTTCCACAAAGAGCCAATACGATCAACCATACGGTCAGTCCCAATAATGACAAAAACTGTCCCAGCACCAATGCGGTCAATAGGACCGCCGCCAAAATCATAAAAAAAGTTAACAGGGCTGCCAGGCATATGGCCGGCAAAAAGGAGATCTTGACCGGTAGCCCAAAGACATTTGCGGATGATGATCCCGTCAGGCGCTGAGACAACAGGAAAAAATACGCTCCCCCGCAAAAGCTGAACAATACGACTGTTTGCAGCGTCAGCGACCATGCCAGCGCGACTTCCAACCAGCCGAGAGCGCTGGTAAACAGGTGGCCGAAGCCGCCTTCTGAAGCATTCAGCTCTCCGGGAGCAATCAGCACTCGCCCCGGAAAGCTTTCCTCCAAAAAAGTAACGACTTGTTCACGCTGGCTCAGCTCCCGCAACTGGATGCGCAGGAGCGAAGAAAGAGGAAGATCCAGCTGGTGCCGCTGCAAAAAGGTCAAATACCCGGGCAGAATATGCTGGTCGACATAGCGAAGCGAGCGAGCGCTGTCCCAAAGATCCACCGAAGCCACGGCTGGATGAGCCGCGACAGCCTCACGAATTTCCTGCTGTTGCACTTCATCCAGGGCGCCGTCCAGCTCCGCGATGACCTCCACCTGCACGGCCACCTCTCCTTTCTGAACTTCCAGCCAGCGATACAAAGACAGGCTCAGGAAAAAAGACAGGGTGAGCAGTACTCCCAGAATGAAGCAAAAGAGCACCGTCCACCTCTTGTGCCGGAGGAGGTGAAACCAAGTCTGCATTTCCAAAGCGAAGCGGTTCATGACAAATCAGGAGATACCGCCATCTTATCAACCTCTTCCTGGAAACAAAAGTGACTGCCGGCAAACGGGAGTGGGATTATTTTTTCGAGCTACCCACCTCGGAGTCGAACATGCCTGCCCGCCATCTTCTTGAGCAGACAAAATAGATCAAGCTTATTTGGGTAAATGGAATGGCAGGCGGGTTCGCCTCCTCGTTACCTCTTCGGGCCAAACGCTCTCAAAAACAACCCCGCTCCCGTTTGCGAAATAACTACTCCATCCCCAAGCCAGATTTTTTACATTTTAGAACTCTTATATTTCTCCGGCTCAAACGCCTCTATTCTTTTCACCTCAATTTCCGGAAAGGCGTGTTGCAGCTGTTCGCTAAACCCTATCTGATCATAGCCTAGACAGACCAGAGCTGGCGCGTACTCGCGCACGACCCTCATCGGATCCTCTTCGTCTCCAAGCACTACCTGCACGTTCGGGAAAGCCTGCCGAATGGCCACGAGCCTCACCTGCTCGGAATTTTTGAGCACCGGTTTCAAACTTTTGACCGTCTTATCCCGCGCCACCACCACGATCAGCTCGCTACCCTGCTCCTGAGCGCGCTCGATGAAGAACCGATGCCCGGGGTGAAAAACATCGAAGGTGCCAAAGATCATTACCCGACCAGATACAAGGTGGAGCATAGAAAAGATGAGGACACTCTCATCCTACACCGTACTCCCCTCCCGAAACATCCTGGCGATCTTCAGGCATTCGCGGGCCTTGATGTTTTCCGGATCGACTTGCAGGGTTTTTCCAAACAGATCCTGAGCGCGGTCGAAATTGCGATCGTTCAGATGGCAAATACCCAGGTCGCAGAGCACATAGCTGTCCTGTGGAGACAAAACCAATGCGCGTTCCAGAATGGCCAGACCCTTCTTGCGCAGACCGGAGCAGAAGTACGCCCAACCCAGGCAGCGCAACACCTCCGGGTGATTGGCCTGATATTCGTTGGCCAGTTCCAGATATTTGATGGCACTATCCCACTCGTGCACGGCGCTCCAGGTGAACCCGTACAGATAGTTCGCGTTCGCGCTCCGCTTGTTTACTTTCAAAGCCTGCTCCAGAGCCTTCTTCGCCTTCGTATAGGCTTTGAGGGAAATATAATTGTCACCGATTTCTTCATAGGCCTCCAGCACGCTCAGATCGTGCAGCAAAATCCCCTGACAAAGGTCAATGGCTTCGCGATGCTTGTTCTGCATCTTCAGTTCTTCCGCCTGAACGAGAACATGATAGTACTGATCGTTCATAAATATGGTGTTTTTGTTTTTTTGGCGCTCCGAAAAGCGATCTAATAATGATAGCAGAAAAGAACCTCTTATTCAAGAATAAAGAGTTGAAAAATCTTTGACGTTAAACCAGTTTATCCGCCAAACCTATATATCCCCAAGGCGTCAGTTTTTTGAGCTGCTCCTTCGCCTCCTGGGGTATTTTCAGGCCCTCCACAAATTCCGCCAATTCCTTTGGCCCGAGCTTCTTTCCCCTCGTCAACGCCTTCAGCTTTTCGTAAGCGCCGGAGACCCCATAGCGGCGCATCACCTGCTGGATCGGCTCAGCCAGCACCTCCCAATTCTCATCAAGTTCTTTTTTGAGTTGCAAACGGTTGAGCTCAACCTTGTCCAAACCTTGCAAAAGCGACTGAAACGCCAGGAGGGTGTAACCGAAAGCAGTGCCCATGGAGCGCTGAACGGTCGAATCGGTGAGGTCTCGCTGCAGGCGAGAGGTTGGCAATTTTTCCGCCAGGCGGCCAAGCAAGGCGTTGGCGAGTTCGATATTTCCTTCCGCGTTTTCGAACTGAATCGGATTCACCTTGTGCGGCATGGTGCTGGATCCGACTTCCCCTGCCACCAACTTTTGTTTGAACGCTCCACGGGAGATGTACAGCCACATATCACGACTGAGGTCGAGCATGACGGTATTAAATCGGCGCATAGCATCGAAGAGCTCGGCATTCCAGTCGTGAGCTTCGATCTGAGTCGTCACCAGGTTTGGTTCCAGTTTGAGCGATGTGATAAATCGTTGGCTGAACTGAACCCAGTTCACTTTTGGATAAGCGACCAGTTGAGCGTTCCAATTGCCGGTAGCTCCACCAAACTTTCCGCGAATGCTAACAGCCCGAATTTGGTCGAGCTGGCGCTCCAAGCGCTTGACGAACACCAGCAGTTCCTTGCCCACGGTGGTGGGTGAAGCCGGCTGCCCATGGGTCATAGCCAGCATCGGGATTTTCCTCCACCGCCTGGCCATGCTGCCAAGAGTACCGAGAAGTTTTTTGGCGGCTGGAACATATTCCAATTGCAGCGCCTCTCGAATCATCAGGGCGTAGGAGAGATTATTCACGTCTTCGGAAGTGAGACAGAAGTGCACAAATTCGAGAGCGGAATTGGGAAATCCGCGCAGACTTTTCAGCTCATCTTTCAAATAGTATTCGATCGCCTTCACG
>JAUYKR010000044.1 GCA_030699855.1 bacterium | reverse complement strand
TCCGAGAATGCCAAGAAGGCTCTGCTGTTCGCCGAGAGCGTGGCCAAAAAATCGAATTCGACCTACATCGGCACCGAGCACATTCTGCTGGGAATTTTGGCGAAAAAGAATTGCAGCGCCGCCAAGGCTCTGGAGCACTTTGGGGTATCGCTGGAAAATGTTCAATTGGTTTTGGACAACGTGGGAACGATCAAGGTTGGAGCGGAAGTAGACGCGGGCGAGAAGCTCAGCCGCTACGCCAAGAAAACTTTGGAGGATGCCATTCAGTTGGCATTCAAGCTCCAACACGGAGAGATTAGCACCAGCCACATTTTGTATGCTCTGTGCACCCAGCGGGAAACCGCCGCTACCGTGATCTTGGAAAACATGAAGGTGAATTTGAACGACGTGCTCGAATATTTGCAGGGCAAATTCCGCGAACAAGGCGGAGTGGTACCGGCTCAGGGCATGCCCTTTCCGGGAGCCGTACCCGGAGCACCAACGGGAGGACAAGGCAGCGGAAACCCATTGGAAAACTTTATGAACGGACTGCAGGGCCTGATCATCAGCGCCCAGATGCAGAGCGGCGGCCAGCCGCCCCAGATGGCGGAGACCCTGGTTGGCAACAAGGCTAAGGACGGCGGCCAGAAAAAGCCGTCGAAAACTCCGGCTTTGGATTTCTTCACCACCGACTTTACGGAAATGGCTCGCGAAGGAAAACTCGATCCGGTGATCGGACGCAAGGACGAAATCCAAAGAATCATCGCCATTTTAAATCGAAAAACCAAGAACAATCCGGTGTTGATCGGCGAACCGGGAGTGGGTAAGACTGCCGTCGCCGAAGGGTTGGCCCAGCGCATCGTCGCCCGGGATGTACCGATCGGCATGCTGGATAAACGGGTATTGGAGCTGGACATGACCTCTATGGTGGCCGGAACCAAGTACCGCGGAGAGTTTGAAGAGCGCATGAAGCGCGTGATCGACGAGGCCGCTCAGACGGACAATGACATTATTCTCTTCATCGACGAGCTGCACACGGTGGTGGGAGCCGGAGGAGCGGAGGGATCCCTGGACGCCGCCAATATTTTGAAACCGGCTCTGGCTCGCGGACGAGTGCGAGTGATAGGTTCAACCACGTTGTCGGAATATCAAAAGCATATCGAAAAGGATAAGGCTCTGGAACGACGCTTTCAAAGGGTGATGATCGATGAGCCATCTGAGGAAGATGCCGTGAAGATCATGCAGGGACTCAAGAAGTCCTACGAAGACTATCATTCCATCAAGATCGACGATGACGCCGTCACTTCATCCGTTGAGCTTTCCAAGCGCTATATCAGCGACCGCTTCCTTCCCGACAAAGCCATCGACATGTTGGATGAAGCCTGTTCGCTCATCAGCCTGCAGATCAACGGCAACATGGAAGAGATTGAGAAGCTGGAAGCTCAGCTGTCCAAAATCGTCAAACAAAAGGAAGACTCCGTTCACTCTCAGGATTACGAAAAAGCCTCACGGCTGCGCAACAAGGAACTGGAAATTCAGGATCAGGTTCGCCATGCCAAGAAGGCGGAAGTGCCCGATGACCTGAAGCCACACGTCACCGGCGAACACATCGCCGAGGCAATTTCCCGAGCCACCGGCATTCCGGCCACGCGAATGATGAAGAGCGACATCGAACGGCTGAAGAATATTGAGAAGACTCTGGGCAGACGTATTGTCGGCCAGGATCAGGCCATCAAAACCATTGCCCAGTCGATCCGACGCTCACGCACGAACATCGCCGACACTCGTCGACCGATCGGAAGCTTTTTATTTCTGGGCCCCACTGGCGTGGGTAAGACGGAGTTGCTGAAAGTGCTGGCGGAAGAATTTTACGGAACTCAGGATGCCTTGATAAAAGTGGACATGTCGGAGTTTATGGAGCGACACAACGTGTCGCGACTGGTGGGAACCACCGCCGGCTACGTCGGCTACGAAGAAGGCGGTCAGTTGACCGAAGCGGTGCGCAACCGCCCCTACTCCATTGTCCTCTTCGACGAGATTGAAAAGGCTCATCGCGACACTCAGAACATCCTGCTGCAAATCATGGAAGAGGGTAAGTTAACGGACGGTAAAGGACGTAAAATAGACTTCCGCAATACCATCGTCGTGCTCACTTCTAATATTGGCGCCGACCGCATGACCAACAAGGCCGCCAAAATCGGCTTTGAGGTCGACAAAGGACAACTGAAAAAGGAAGAGGAGGAATTTAACGAATTAAAAGAGGGCATTATGGAAGAGGTAAAGTCTGCCTTTTCACCAGAATTTATCAATCGCCTCGATCAAACCATCGTCTTCCGTCCCCTCACCCACGAACACATCAAGTTGATCGTGAAACTACACCTGGATCAATTACAAAAACGCCTGGATAAAAAGCACATCCGCATCGATATTCAGGAAAAAGCCCTCGACTTCCTGGCGGTGAAAAGTTACGACCCCAAGTTTGGCGCCAGACCGGTTCGCCGCACCATCCAGGATTTGATCGAAGACGAACTCTCCACTCAGTTACTGGATGATAAGCTCCACGATGGAGAGGTCATGCAGGTCAGCCTGATGAAGCAAAAGGGTTCGGACAGTTTGAAGTTCGCTGTGGGGAAGTGATAGGCACGCTTGGAATATGGTATTCACATTTCTTGCTGCGGAACTTTCCTTTTGTCTTTTCAGTTTTGGAACCGCTTTCTGTTGTGGTCCTCGCTGCGAAATGCGAATACCATATTCCAAGCATAATGATTACATCACTTTCACCTCTTTCTCTTCTGGTATCCGGCTGAAAGGGCCTCTTCCTCGGTTCGGAAGTAAACGCGAGTGGGAATGGAAAGATTTTTTCCTGATTTTTCATCGACTTCATAAAAGTACTTGCCGTTCTTGCTGGCCACAAACTGAGCCCAGGCCGGTGGGGTGTGCTTGATAACCTCGCGCTTGTCGCCAACATAGCCGAGATGCTGAATATCCAGTTCAAACTTCAAATTGTTGTCGGGAACGGCCAGCTGGTCGCCGGACTTAAGACGGATTTGGGGATCATTCACCTGGCCATAGACTTTAGCCCCCTGGATGTCGGTGATGGAGACCTGGGGAACTTTGGGATTGATCTCCGCGATAACTTGAACAGGCTCCAGTTGAGCGTGAATCTGGTATTGCACCGACAGTCGGCCAAACCAGAAGATCAGCAGGCCCAAAAGTGCTATGATGATCAGGCTATGATGCCCTTTTGTGATGGTCATGTCCCCCTTTATTTGATACCGTATTATACTATAAGTATAAAATGAGTCAATATTTATTCATCCACGGCAAGAATCCGGAGCTGTCGAAGGCGGAACTGCGAGCGATGTTCCCCACCGCCGCGCTGGAGCAAAGAGAACAGTTTTCTCTGATGAAGAGCGAACAGCCAATCGGCCAAGATACTCAAAACAAGCTGGGCGGCACGGTGAAAATCTGCGAGATTACCGATCAAAATCCGGTCGATCTCATCGAGCAGTCCGCTCAAACCGATAAGATCATCTTTGGAGTATCGCAGTACGGCGGCCATGAACGCCTGCCGGAAATTCTAGTAGCGATTAAAAAGGGGCTCAAACAGGAGTACGGGAGAAACGCCAGATTTATCAACAAAGACTTTAAGAACATTTCCTCCGGTCAGCTGAATCAGACCGGACTGCTGGAAAAGGGCGTGGATCTGGTGAGAGTCTGGTTTGAAGGAAAAGAACTGTGGGGAAGAACCGTGGCCTTTCAGGACATCGACGCTTACTCGAAGCGAGACTACGACAAACCCAGACGCGACATGAAGGTGGGCATGCTTCCACCCAAGCTGGCCCAGATCATGATCAATTTGGCTCAACCCGGACCAAACACCATGATCTATGACCCTTTTTGCGGACTTGGGACAATCCCCATGGAAGGAGCTTTGAGGGGAAACCCCGTAGCCGGGTCGGACCTGAAGGGCGCGATGGTGGGGGCCACGGAAAAAAATATGGAATGGCTGACAAGAGAGTTCGGAGTTGGGAGATTAGAGAACGGAGTTGAGAAAGAAAACTCCAAATTCCAAACTCCGAACTCCGTTCTATTCCAGCACGACGCCACCCAGCCTTTTTCCAAGAAAAATGTAGCTGATGATCTGGTTATCGTCTGTGAAGGCTATCTGGGGCCGCTTCAAAATCGGCCACCGAGCCAAGTGCAGCAAAAGGAAATATTTGATCTTCTCGACGGTATCAATTCAAAATTCTTTGCTGGCATAAGCCAGATTTTAAGATCAGGTCAACGACTGGTATGCTGCTTCCCCTTTTTCCGATCCAAGGATGATCGCGCCTACTATCCGGAAGAGCTGATAAGAAAATATGCCGAAGAAAATGCATTTGAACTGGAAACGCCACCGCGCTCACTGCTCTACGAGCGGGAAAGTCAGGTGGTAGGCAGGGAAATCGTGGTGTTTAAAAAGACCTAGCATACTTATTTCTCCGATGCTCCAAGTCAAACTGACCATCGCCCTCCGCAGCACCCCAGCCAAGCTCACATTGCTGAAAGGCATGGGCATCATTACTGTGGAAGACCTCCTTCTTCACTACCCCTTCCGTCATGAAGACAAAAGCGAGTTGAGGGCCATCAACCTCTTCAACGTGCAAGAAGTGAATACCTCTCGCGGCATGCTGGGAGCAATTCAGAATCACAAAACGAAGTTCGGAAAACGGATTCAGAAGGCCACGTTTACGGATCAGGAAGGAGCGATCATCGAATGCGTCTGGTTCAACCAGCCCTATTTGGCCAATCAGTGGAGTGAGATAAGGGAAGTGATGATCTCGGGAAGGGTAAAGTATTCCGGAGGAAAGATGAGTTTTCAAGCTCCGACGATTGAGCCCTGGTCGGATCATTTGATTCACGCCGGCATCGTTCCCGTCTATCACGAAACGGAAGGCCTAACCTCAAAATGGCTAAGAGAAAAAATACACTCCATCATTGACCATGCCGGCGAGTTTGAGGAAGTTCTCCCGGAAGATGTTCGGAAGCAATATCAGTTTCCGAGCAAGGCTGAGGCCATTCGGACGGTGCACTTTCCGGAAAATAGGGAACAATTAGAGAGAGCCAAGCAGATGTTGGCCTTTGAAGAGCTGTTCATTCTCCAGCTCAACGCGCTCCAGCAAAAGAAAGCCTGGGCCGAGCAAGGCGGAGCCGTGGCCATGCCTCTGGACGCGGAAGCAATGAAGAAGTTTCAGGAGCAGCTTCCCTTCAGCCTTACAGACGCGCAAAAAATTTCCCTCTACCATATTTTGAAAGACTGCGAGAAGGAGCAGCCAATGCTGCGCATGCTCCAGGGAGATGTTGGCAGCGGAAAGACGGTGGTAGCGGCCATGGCAATGCTCTCTTTTTTGAGAAAAGGATACCAGTGTGTGGTCATGTCCCCAACCGAGATCCTGGCCAAGCAGCATTGTGTGACCTTAAAGAAAATGCTTCCTGAATTTCCCTGCGCACTCCTGATTGGCTCCGTATCCGAAAGGGAAAAAACTGAACTTCAGGAAAATATTTCAACCGGAAAAATCCAGCTCATCATCGGCACGCACGCTCTGATCCAGGAGAAAGTGAATTTTCCTCAATTGGCTTTCGCCGTCATCGATGAACAGCACCGCTTTGGCGTGGCTCAGCGAGCCGAGCTGGTTGAAAAGAGCGGGAAGCACATCCCCCACCTGCTGATGATGAGCGCGACACCCATTCCGAGAACCTTGGCTTTGACGATCTACGGCGATCAGGAATTGAGCGTCATCGATCAAATGCCGCCGGGGCGAAAACCCATCATCACCAAGGTTGTTTCGGCCACAGCCAGGAAACAGGCTACCCTCTTCATCGACGATCAAATCCAAAAAGGCCGACAGATATTCGTTATTTGTCCGTTGATCCAGGAGAGCGAAAAGCTGGAAGCCAAGTCCGTATTGGAAGAGTTTGAGCGCCTGAAGCAGGAATTCCCCCACCGCCGCATCGCCTATCTTCACGGAAAAATGAAGACCGACGAGAAGGACGAAGTCATGAAAAAATTTAAAGAAAAGCACTACGACATCCTGGTATCGACTTCAGTAATCGAGGTCGGAATCGACATTCCCAACGCCACCGTGATGGTGATTGAGGGATCCGAACGCTTTGGCCTGTCTCAACTTCACCAGTTTCGCGGACGGGTGGGAAGAAATGACCTGCAATCGTATTGCTTCCTGTTTTCGACCAAGCGAGAGCAGCAATCTTTGCGAAGGCTGAAGGCCATGCAGGAGCACACCGATGGCTTTAAACTGGCGGAAATTGATCTGGAAATTCGCGGGCCGGGAGAAGTATATGGCTATCGCCAAAGCGGCCTTCCGGATCTGAAAATGGCCTCGATCATGGACGGACGAACCATCGCCATGGCCCGGGAAAAAGCTCGGGAATTGATTGAGACGGATTCGAGCCTGATAAAATTTCCACTGCTGAAAAAGTTGGTGGAAAAAGTGAAAGGAAATTCTGCGCGAGCCTGAAAGGGGGTACAATGGTGTTGCCTTCGTAAAGACCGTCATGGATTTCATCCTACTTTCCGAAACCACTGCTTACGAGAATTCTTATTTCTCGATTCTTGATCGGCTTTATAGACTCCCGGACGGAAGCGAGCACCATTTTTTCGTTTGCAGGGAGGTCGATACCTGCTGTGTCCTGGCACTTACAGAAGAAAAACAGTTTATTGCCGTAGGGGAATTTCGAGTCGGTCCGGGAAAAATGATGGTGGAACTGCCCGCGGGGCGATTCAACAATTTTGAGGATGATGCCGACAGGCGCATCGCGGATGAGCTTCTGGAAGAGACGGGATATACCGGAACCTTTAAAAAAGTCTCGAAATTACCGACCTCACCTTACTCCACCCGGTACATCCATGTGTACTACGCGACGAACTGCAAAAAAATCTCCGAGCAAAAGCTGGATGAAACCGAGTTCATCGAAGTGCAACTGTTGAGCCAGGAGAAAATGAGAGGGGTTCTGATGAGCGGAGAGTCTTCATCCTGCGCCCCGGGCCTCCTGGCCTGGGAATGGATGGTGAGGGATGGGATCATAAGTCCATAGGCTTCCCCCATTCTCCTGCGAAGACCAATTCCTGAATCGGCTTGCGCTGTCGCGGTGCTTTTTGTCGCTGCAAGAGGTCATCATTCAGCTCACTCTCATCTCCAGGATACCCAACGGCCATCATGGCCATCGACACATACTCTTCTCTTGGGATGCCAAGAAGTTCATAAGATTTTTCCTCATCAAATCCGGCCATTTCATGACCGACCAGACCGAGTGCCGTGACCTGAAGAAAAAGATTTTCCAGAGCCGCACCAGTATCGTACTGATGATGCTTGTTGGGCTCACCATTATGGTCAAAATTCTTTTGCGCGCACACAAGCAGGAGCAAGGAGGCCGTCTTCGCCCAGGCGTTGCCCTCGACCAGCAGAGAGCTCAGTTTTTCAAATTGCTCAGGGTGATCTTGAACGACATAAACAATCCGCCAGGGCTGGCCATTGTAAGACGAGGGCGCCCAGCGCATGGCTTCGAATAAGGTTTTGATTTTCTCCGGCTCAATGGGATCAGAAGAAAATGCCAGTGGGCTCCAGCGGCTTTTGATCAGTTCGTGAACTTCGCGGGCTACAGGAGCAGGCTTGAGCGGAGGAAGCTGGTGTGACATGGCTGAGGCTGAGAGTGATATGCACGAATTATATCACAGGTTCGAGGCTCTCTTTAATTCTGAAGCCATTGTAATTTTACAAATTTTCAGGAGCGCGCTAGCCAAGTCCGCCAAATAGCTGGTTCCCAAACGTAAAATGAGTTACACCAAGGTGGCCAAATAACACGCCTCGCACACGATCTTTTCTGATCGCTCCGGAGCAAAACTCGTGGAAATATTCTTTTGACACTCATCGCATTTCCGCTCCCAGAGCTTCCGGGGATTTCTCCTCCGCTTCCTTTCTTTATCGCGGCAAAAGACACACCTGAGAGGAATGGGAATGCCCATTTTTCGGTAAAATTTTAGTTCCTGAGCGATAATTTTATATCCTCTTTCACAAGACTCGCATTGAAGAACCTCCTTCAGGATATCGTCTGGAGTATCGGCAATATCTTCCGCGAGTGCTGCACGATTCGCAGACGGCAATTCGCTTTTTTCTTCTTTCCAGCGATATCCTTTCTTCAGCGCCTCTTCTTTTGCGAGAGGAAAGTGTTCCTG
>JAUYKR010000043.1 GCA_030699855.1 bacterium | reverse complement strand
GCTCCTCGATTGAGTTCGGATCAATGTTAAATCCATTGACTTCAATGTCCGCGTAAACCGGCTTGGCGCCGGTGAACTGAATGGCATTGGGAACAACGATGCAGGTGTAGGCCTGGAGAATCACCTCGTGGCCCTTGCCGACGTTCAGTGCCTGGAGCAGTTGAAAGAGCGCGTCCCGACCGCGTTGGAAGGAGACCGCGTGTTTAACTCCCAAATACTGCTGAAAAGCCTGTTCGAATTTTCTGGTATCCTTTCCGCCTTTCCAGGAAAACCAATTCCAGGGCAACAGCAGTTGCTTGAGAACGAGCCACAAATCATCCGCTTCGGCATTTGGGGACAGCGAAGTATGAATCATGTCCGGCTGAGAAAAAACTGCGACACCTCGTGAGCAAACTCGTGCGGCTTTTCGTAGGGGAGGCGATGGCCTGTTTGAGAAAAAATCTTGAGGTAACTGTGAGGAACCAGTTCGAGAATTTTTTCGGCGTCCATTACCGGCGTGGTTTGATCCTGCCGGCCCCACAACAACAAAGTATCCTGCACAATCATGCCGGCCTCTTTGTTGAGCTTTCTTTTTACTACTTTTAGGAAGGTTTCCTTCATCACCCCCTGGAGCTTGCCGATGTCCCGATGGCGGTAGACGCGCTCCCTGAGCCTGCGAACTGGTGGGAGGAAGATGAACACCTTGAGCAATTTGGAACAGATCCAAAAAACCAGGCGCTTCAGGCTTCGCTTGAGGTCAAATTTTTCAATACCAGCGGCTCCGGTAAGCACCAAAGCCTTAACTAGCTGGGGAGAGTGGGCGGCCAAAAACAGAGTGATCCGTCCACCGAAGGAGTGGCCAATAAAAAAGGCTTCCGACACCTGCTCCATTTCCAGTAATTTTTTTAGCTCGTCTGCGTATAACTCGATAGCATAAGGATGCTCCGGTTCGGGCGTTTCTCCAAATCCAGGAAAATCCGGGACCAGAACATAAAAGTGTTTGGAAAGAAGCCGGGACAGCAACTCATACTTTTCGCTGTTCAGGCCCCATCCGTGAAGGATGACCAAAGCGGGTGAACTTTTGTCGCCAAAAGAGCGGCAATGCATAATTTTTTTGAAGACAGGAACCAGTATATGCTATACTACTCGGTGCCAAAAATTAACCTTTCATCTATGAATTCCCCATATAAAGTTCTCGCCGTTCTCGTGATCATTTCCCTCTTTTCCGGAGTTGCCGGTGGGATGATTGGAAATCGCTACCTAGGCTCTCCCGTGGGGTCCGGAGATGGATCGACCGTGGTCCAGCCGGTGCAATTAAAGCTAACCGATGAGGCCTCACCGGTTATCGAGGCCATTCAAAAGGTTTCCCCATCTGTCGTCAGTATCGTCATTACTCAAGATTTGAGACTCGCTCAACGAAATCAAGTTTCACCGTTTGAGCTCTTTGGCGGCGACCCCTTCTTTGACCAATTCTTCGGGCCACAAACTCAGCCTCAGCAACCACAGCAACAGCCGAAGGATGACAAGCCCGTTAAGCAAAAGGTTGGCGGCGGTTCCGGATTTATTCTTTCCAAAGACGGCCTGATCCTAACCAACCGCCACGTGGTGGCACGAGACGACGCTGACTATACCGTACTGCTAAAGGACGGCGGAGAGTACGCGGCTGAAGTGGTCAGCCGAGATCTTTTTAATGACATCGCAGTCATCAAGTTGAAACCAAAGGACGGTGAAACATTGCCGGAATTGAAACCGGTTCGATTGGGAAGTTCCAGCGAGCTCCAGATCGGGCAAACGGTGATCGCCATCGGCAACGCCTTGGCAGAATTTCAGAATTCAGCCACCAAGGGTATTATCTCCGCCATAGGCCGCCAGATCGTCGCTTCCGACGGAACGGGTAGGGGACAAAACCTGTCCGGGCTGATACAGACCGATGCCGCCATCAATCCGGGGAATTCCGGCGGGCCCCTCGTCAACCTGGCCGGAGAAGTGGTGGGCATCAACACTGCCATCGCCGCCAACGCTCAGGGCATCGGCTTCGCTATTCCCATCGACGACGTTAAACCCGTCATCGCCAGCGTGGAAGAGCACGGGCGCATCGTTCGCCCCATCCTGGGCGTAATGTTCACCATGCTCACACCAGAACTGGCCAAGGAATTAGAGCTGGGTATAGAAGAAGGTGCCCTGCTAAAAGGGGATGGTCAGAACTTCGCAGTCCTGCCGGGTAAACCGGCCGAAAAAGCCGGATTGCTGGAAAAAGACGTAATCTTGAAAATCAACGGCAACAAGATTACAGAGGCTAATCCGCTCCAGCGAGAGATCATGAAGTATAGCCCTGGAGATAAAATCAAGGTTACCTATTGGAGAAAGGGGAAAGAGCTGGAAACAGAGGTGACGCTGGAGGAAGCTCCGCGAGCGGAAAGTTCGGGAGAAGCTAGGGAGAAGAAGTAAAACAGAGCGCCAGCTTGTGCCATTTCCCAGTTTCCGTATAATACACGGGCATTGCTACGATATGCGCGGGTGCCTGCCTGCCGGTAGGCAGGGCGAAATGGCAGACCCTATTTATGCGCATCAAAGCATTACAACGCGCGGGTGGCGAAATGGCAGACGCACTACCTTGAGGTGGTAGCGCCCGTAAGGGCATGGAGGTTCGAGTCCTCTCCCGCGCACCATTCTTCATTACTCCAGCGGCAAAAACTTGTAGCGCGACACAATCTGCTCTTCCACCCTCTCTCCTTCCAGGTTCTGCCAGCTCCTAAACCAAAAGATTTCGTGGCTGGTGGGGGAGTTACCGAATTTTTCAACTTGAGCCGGTGGAATGTTTGCCTTTCGATATGGTCCATCCATTACCACTTCACGGGCATCAGGGGTACCGTAAAGTTTGACATAGGCATCATCACCATCCACATACGATTGCATGATGAGGTAGGAGGTCGAATCGTTTTTGAAAACCAAATTTTGACCCCCCAGATACATGGTGGCGTCCAGCCCTTCTCCATACTCTTTATAGTAGTGAACGTAAAGGCTGTGGGATCTTCGTTCTACGAGTGGAAACCCGGCATACAGAATCGCTCGATACAAAGTTGTGGAAACTTGGCAGAGGCCTGCGCCAAGCGTCATTTTTAATTCCCCATTATTAAAAATGCCGAGTGCCAATTTCCACCCGTCTTTTACGGAGAGGTAACTTCCAAATAAATCGTTGAACGAGAACTCTGCGCCAGGGGGAATGATGACGTTGTTCAAATTTTCAGAAAGCCCTTTTTGAATGTTGAATACTCTTCCTGCGGGTGAACCTGTGAAGTTTGATCGTCCTGTTGAGAGTAACTTCAATTCCCCCAAATCCAGAGATGTCTCGTTCGTAAGTTCCGAGGGTATCCTTTCCACTTCCAGCACTACATCAAACACCCCCTTGGCAACTGAATCATGGATTCGCTTTATGTTTTCATCTATGTTCAGCGTTATGCCATCCCG
>JAUYKR010000026.1 GCA_030699855.1 bacterium | reverse complement strand
GACCAAATTCATCAACATTAAGGCCTGGCGACAGGATATGAGTCGGATGTGGGAGGAGGATAAGGATAGGGATGTCCAGTACATTGTCATGAGTCACTCAAGGCCTATGTTTAAGGTTCAGCCAGTCTACGGAGACGAGATGAATTTTTCAGATGACGAATGGTCTCGGAAGGAGTACCATGCCCTTGCTAGCAAGAGTTTTGGTTTTTGGACTAGTGAAGAAGACGACAATATTTTTGATGAGACAGTAAAGCTATGAAGATCGAACAAGGGGCTATTTTTCTGATCAATTTCCCATTTACGAGTCTCAGGGCTCATAAATTAAGGCCAGCTCTTATCGTTTCTGGGTCACGCTTTAACCGCAGCCAGGATGTGATTGTGGCAGGTATTACCACTCAGGTGGGTACAAGTGATTTTGTAGTTCCGCTTGAGGAGGCTGACTTAGTGGCAGGAGTTTTGCGAAAAAAATCCTTTGTAAAGTGCGGAAGGTTGGTGGCTATCGAAAAAGACCTCTTACTCCAACCCGTTGGGATTCTTAAGGGTGGTAAACTCCAGAAGGTTTTGCAGGAAATAAAAAGTATTCTCGAAGAATAAATTTGACTAAATAGCAATTTTATAAAATAACCTTTATTTGCAAAATACAGAGGAGTATTGTGTAGCCTCATTTTTTAAGGGGGGAAATGAGGTCAGATCAGCTGGCCAAATCGATGATCGTACTCAGCGGGACTCTCCTTATGGTCCTCCAGCTCTGGCATGCCCTGGCTCTGGAATCCGCTCCGCTCGTCATCAACGAAATCGCCTATCGGGGAACCACCGCTTCCAGCTCGGACGAGTGGATTGAGTTGTATAACACCACCTCTTCTCCCATCGACCTCGATGGCTGGGAGCTGGTCATCAACGGCAGCAGCTTTATCCAGCTCAGTGGCACTATCGCCCCATTCGACTATTACCTGTTGGAGCGAACGGACGATACCACGGTGGCCGACATTTCCGCCGACCTGATCTATACTGGGGCTTTGGCCGACGGCGGAGCTTCGCTCCGCCTCCAGAAAAACGGTGAGCTGATCGACCAGGTGTCTCAATTGTACGTGAACCTTTCCAGTCCGCCGACAGACTTTTCCGGCCGCTCCAGCATGGAGCGAATCAATCCCCTGCTCGGCGGCGATGTCGCCTACAACTGGCGGATCAACGATCAGCAAACCATCAACGGCAGCGACGCTTCCGGAAGTCCCATCTTTGCTACCCCGCGGGCTAGAAACAGTCACACCGTCGCTGCCTTGGGTGCGTTATATTACGGTGGTCTCGTCGCATCCAATCCTCCGTCAGCTCCACTCAATTTGAGTGCCCAGCAACTCGACCACCGTCTGCACCTCAGCTGGGATTCCCCGGCTCCCTATGCTTTCTTCCAACTCTTCGACGGCATTCAGTCCGTCGATCTCGGCGAAGCGACCAGTTACCTCATCCAGCCTGCCGCTTCCGGAACCGCCAGCTTCGAAGTGCGCAGCTTCGACCTTTTCCTGCAGCAGTCGGAGCCGGCCCTGATCAGTGTGGACTACGTCCTTCCCCTTCCACCGCAGCTTGGCCAGGTTCTCATCAACGAATTGGAAACTCTCCCTGCCTCCGGCGGCCGGGAATGGATCGAATTATTTAACAGTTCTGCATCCTGGCTCGATCTCGGTTCCTGCACGCTCCACGACGCTGGCGCCCAGATCTTCTCCTTCCAGCCCACGGACGCCATCGCTCCTGCCGGATTTTTTGTGGCTGAACTCTCCTCGCAAAAACTCAACAATGGCGGCGATCTGGTTGAGCTGCGCTGCGCGGCCATGCTGATCGATCAAATCCGCTACGGCATCAGTTCCTTGGCGCCAGAGGATCTTCAGTTGAGCGGCTACGAACAGTCAGCCGGATATCTTCCCGATCCCAATGGAGAAAACACTTTGGGCCGCTCACCCGATGGCAGTGGCCTCTGGTTTCTGATCTCTCGCCAGGATTACCCTTCTCGAGGCTCAGCGAATCCCGATCTGCGTCCTGTTTCCGGCGTGTCCGATCCGCGCTTCGTCATGCGCGGCGATGAAGTCCGTGTCAGCTGGACGAATCCTGATCCAGAGCATGTTGCCGGAGTCATGGTCTTCCTTCGTCACTCCGGCACGGATTCAGAATTTTCCGAGGCGGGCACGGTGGAATCGCCGGACTCCAGTCTGCTCCTGGAAAATTTGCCCCAAGAGCTGATCGAAGTGAAGCTGGTGACCTTCAATGCTTCCGGCCGACAGGCGGAAGGATCCGACGTGTTTCTCGACTTTATCAGTCTGGCCGGTCTGGAAATTTCCGAAGTCCTTCCCAATCCCAAAACAGGAGAACTGGAATTCATCGAGCTGTACAACAACAGCGATCACTACCTCGACCTCAGTGACTTCGAACTGGACGTGACCAATGCTTCCGCGGATGAAAATGATCCCAGCGGTTCTTTCATTTTTTCCGACTTTGGTCTCTTTCCCGGCGAATACTTTCCGCTTTCCATCGATCCTGATTTTTATGGTTTTCGTCTCAGCAACATCGCCAGTCAAATCACTCTTTTTGATCCCGATGGTTTTCCCGCAGCCTCTCTCGACTACCTCAGCCCTCCCCGCGGAATCTCCGTGACTCACGATGACCAATTGCTGGGAACACTTATCCACCCCACTCCAGGTGCGGAAAACATTTTTGCGAATGCCGCTCCCACCGCCGTCATCACTGTCCAGGGTGGTGGCAAGACCAGCGGCTGCCACTCCCTCAGCTTCAATCCCACTGCCGCCAATTCTTCCGACCCCGACGGCGATGAGCTTAACTACCAGTGGTTCTACCACGACAAGCAGGGCTTGGTGCTCCACGCCGAGCTGGTCGAAAATCCGCTCTCATTTTCCTTCACCGAGGCCATGGGCGACGCCTTCACCATTCGTCTGGTGGTCAGCGATTTCTTTGGAGCCAGTGACGACGTTCAAATCCAACTCCAACTGGGTGACTGCGCCAGCCGTCGGCCGACAGAAGCTGGAGCCGGCTCCTCTGATCTTGCTCCGCCCACTCTGCCCGCGCAGTTTTCCACTGCTCTTTTGATCAACGAAATCCTTCCCGATCCCGCCGGAAAGGATTCCGGCAATGAATATGTCGAGCTCTTCAACTCCGGCTCCGCCGTCGTTCGCCTGGACGGCTGGAAGCTGGGCGGAAAAACTAAAAAGAAGCTTGATGGCCTGCAAGTTCCCGGCCAGGGCTATCTCGTCTTCCGCGGAGTAGTGCTGCGCAACGGTGGCGACATCATAGAACTTCTTGATCCGGCTGGAGCCACTCTTTCTTCTGTCAGCTACCCGCAGGCTCTCGAAGGCCGCGCCTGGAGCCGCGGCGAAGACAGCTCCTTCCTCTGGCTCAAGCCCAGCCCTGCCGCCAAAAATCCAAAGCCAAGCCAGGTCGTACACGAATCCGACTCCGTCCAGGTGGTGAGGGTAATAGACGGAGACACGATCGATGTCAGACTGGAGGGCAAGGTCGAGCGAGTTCGTCTGATTGGAGTCGATACCCCAGAAACAGTTCACCCTTTTAAGCCTCTCGAACGCTTTGGCAAAGAGGCTTCCAACTACAGCAAGTCCCAATTGGACGGCCAGACCGTCCGTCTGGAATATGATCTGACTCCTCGGGACAAATACGGGCGCTTGCTCGCTTACGTGCATCTGGGCAATCGCCACTTCAATGCCGAATTGATCGCCAAGGGCTATGCCTTCGCCTACCTCCGCTTTCCCTTCCGGTACTTCGACCAATTCCACCAGCTTCAGGTTCAAGCCGAACAAAGCAAATTGGGGATGTGGGCGGAAGAAGCAATCGTTCAAGAGCTGTACCGCCTGCAGCAGGAGGTGGTAGACGAAGAAGCCGAGGCGATGGAAATCTTGCAAGAGTTTGTGGAAGAAGAGGCCGAAGAGGAGCAGAAAGAAGACAAAAATTCAGAAGAGCCTCTTCGAGAATATAACCAATTGGGATGGCAGAGTATCTTTCTCAACGAGGTTCTGCCAAACCCCAAGGGTAAAGATGGCGAGGCGGGAGAATGGTTTGAGCTGGTCAACGAAGCGGATGTGCCGGTTGATCTTTCCGGCTGGAGACTGGTCAACGACAAACAAAAAGAGATCTTTGTTTTTTCCCAGCCGCATTTTTTGGCTTCACGGTCTGTATCCCCACCGTTTTCTCCTTCGCTGGCCATCAAGAATACCAGCGACACCCTCCGGCTTCTCGATCCGCTCGGAACCGTTCGTGACCAGCTCTCCTACAGTCAGTCCATCAAGGACGATCAAGTCTGGGCGCGTGATCCGCTCACTCGCAGCTGGATCTTGAGCAGTACTGCCACCCCGGGCTGGGAAAATCAGGTTACTCTGGTGGCTTTCAACAGCAGTAAGAAGGCTCCAAGTGGTAAAGCAAAAACAAAAGCCCAGCCCAAGCCGAAAAAACTCAAGCCGCTCTACATCCTCCAGGCTCGCGCTCAAGAGCACTACCAGGCGGTGGTGATGGGCTGGAATCAGGAAGAGGGGGTAATCGTGCTCGATTCTGGTCAGCATTTCAAGCTTCCTCAACGACACCGGTGGATGCTCGCCTCCTTCCTCGGTTCGGAGCAGCCGGTCGTCTACACGCTGGCAGACCAGTCGACGATCAAAGATTTTGCGTTCGCTTCTTCCTTTGCCCGTCAGGGGTCAGCAGAAGGAAAGGTTGCAGAGCCACTGTTGCTATTGGCGATAGTTTCCGCCTTGCTCATGGCAG
>JAUYKR010000022.1 GCA_030699855.1 bacterium | reverse complement strand
TGTACTGCGTCGGACTTGGCGAACTTCTCCAAAACTACTTTTTCAAACCCCGAAAGTCTGCCTAAAACTTGCTGTAGTGCTTGATCACTCATAATCTTCAATAAAAAATACAAATCATGTACATAGTATCATCTCAGCAGGTGATCTGGGAAGGCCTTCCACTTGCCAAGTGAAAATAATATATCGAAATAGCTGCTCTGGACAAAGTCGGGAGATATCTTCTCGAAGCCTTCAAAAATAGCTGTTTTTCTGCTATAATACGAAGATAACAAAAACCAAAACATGCCAAAATTTCCTCATTATGAGCGATTTTGCCGGGATCCGGTAGGCGCAGCCCTGCTGCCCAAGCGGTTTGTGTTTGATGGGATTGATACTCCGAAGACAGCTGAAGTTCCAAAGCCTGAAAAGCTTCCAGATGCTCCTGCCGATGCTGCGTCCACACCGGCACTTGAGGCGGAAAAGGCTGCATTGGAAAAACAGCTGATCGCGGATATTGATGAGGCTCACGGTTTAGCCCTACAACTTGGAACTCTGCAGGGGAAGGAGGCGGATGATGCAAAGACAAAAATAAATGAGCTCACCGCGAAGGCCAGGGGGATTTTAGACGCCAATGAATTTGATAAAAAGTGGGAAGATGAATATACGGATAGAATTGAAAATATTGAGGTCGAAATGTTTGAACAAGCCAAAGGGTTTGAGAAGCTCATGATGGCATTTCCCATGTTTCTTAGGTTTACCAGTGGCTACGAGTCGGCGACGGATAATCCTGAGGACATTAATGGAAAAGTCGGTTTTTTCGCTTTTGTGCAGAGGTTTTTTAAGAAATTTATGAGTGCCATGAAGGGAGATTTTAACCTGGATGAGGACTCGGTGGCGGAGGGGAAAAAGAAGGGGGAGGGGGACAAGGCAGCGGCTGATAAGAAGGCGGAAGCGGAGAAAAAAGAAGAAGAAAAAAAACCAACGACGGGTCGTGATCTGAGTGAACAGGAAAGGAGTAATCTGAATGGAGATCTTTCCCAGTACAAAAATATAAAAACTTATGCCCTCGATCGATCAGATCCGCTTGTACTCTTTGATCAGGTTTCAGGTGGGCAGCAGTGGGCTATTGGTGTAACGAGTATGACGCTCTGGAAGAGAAGCGGTGTGAACTGGGAAGAAGTAAAAACAGATGAGAATATGACAGTGCCCGGATATCTAAAGAAGAACCAGCGGGCGCTGGATTCCCTTACCCGATTTGTTGATGCTTCTGGAATTGGTCGAAGCAGTGACAAGGCAAAAATTGCAGCATCACTTCTGAACTACGAAAAAATAAGAACAGATAGAAATCCTCCTAACATCATGGCCGGATTTTCAGAGAATATCGATCGACTCAACAGTCTCAATGGGTCATCCAGAGATCAGATGATTTTCAACCTTCTTGATAATCCAAGAGAAGTGCACCGCTTTCTCTATGAAAGAGAAGAAGTGAAGCAAGAACGTTTGACTGAATCAGTAGCGAACCTCTTAACAATCACTCAGATTGAAGTAAAAAGAAATTCACCAGATGTCGTTTTCAAACTACAAAATGGAAGCGAATACACCTACTCCTGTCGTTACGGAAGCTTATCAAGAATTGAAGAAAAAAAAGGTGAAGCAGTTAAATATCATCGTATCGACGACCCAATGATGATATCAGCCGTCGTGCCCCAGTATGTGGAAAGCCATCGGGAACAACTCAGAGCAATCGCGGGACGTTTGGCATATCAGGATGAAAGCGTAAATATGGCTACAGCCGTAAAGGCGATGTGGGAAGCTCAGCAGGGAAGAGATTTTGACGTAGCTGATGCTTTTATAAAAAATTGGAAAACTGTGGAATTGCTGGCCGGACCTCCAAGAGTTGTCTATGAGCTAGGAGATAATGCAGTCAGAGATGTAACAGGTTACTGGATAGTAAACAATCCCAAAAAAGCGGTAGATCTCCTACTAGGACAAATCCCAGCCCCTGGAAAAAGAAAAGAAGAACTCAGCTAACAAGCCTTATCTTTCCCCCATGCCCCAATCCACTCAAATCTTCGAACCACCATCAGGCCGCCCTTCTCTTCAACAGGGCAATGTCCTCGTCGTGGGTGGACACCCAGCCGCGCAGGTGAAGATATTCGCTTCTTCGCACACTGTGCTGGTGGATGACATCCTCCATGTGGCCATACAGTCCTTCGACAAGCCGATAGAGATTCTTTCCATCGCTCTTCAGCACAGACACGTCGGTCTTCAACTCAGACACATCGGCGTCGAGCTTGGAAAACCTCTCCAAAACCTGCTGCTGAAACACCGTGAGCTGGACAAACTGTTCCAACACCTGCTTTTGAAACGCTTGATCACTCATAATCTTCAATAAAGAAATACAAATCATGTACATGATAACATATACCTCCAGAAAAAGAAAAATCCTTCCAGTTGCCAAGTAAAAAATATATTTCATTATCAGTCATGGCCAACAACACTCAACTCCTCGAACTGCAAATCCAGCGCCTCCTGCTCGACAAATCCAGCAAGGAGCGACTGGTCAAGGAACTCCAAGCGGCCAGCGATGAAGAAATGAGTCTTCTCGTCCAGCTGGTGCGCGAGCACGACGACGAAGCTCTTCTGCTCCTCAACGAGAAAGTGAAAGAGCAGTCGGTGGCTAAAGCAGAACTGGGATCAATGGCCGATGGAAAACAACCGGACCCAGCCGAAAAGAAAGAACTGCTTCGTCTGCTGGGTGAGGTCTTCAAGGATCCAAAAAGGATGGCGCAATTCCTGGCTTATGCCGACGAGCTGATCCTGGCGGAGATGGAGGAGATCTTCGTGAAGGCATTACAAAAGCACCCAGAACAGCAACAGGACTTTCGGGAATTTTTCCGCGAGGTACGCCTGCAGAAATCAGCCTTCCAAAATCAATGGGCGGAGAAAAAGCGGGAAAAACTCATTCAAGAAGTGGTGGCGAAGAGAGCGATGGCCAAGCAATTGAGAGAGGCGATTGTGTCGGCTGAGAAAATTCTTAAAAAAGCAAAGTAATCGTTTTCCCATGACCAAAGAGATTCCAAAAATATCAGCGGACGCGGCCAAGCTCGAGTCAGAACAAGGACGAGCTCAATTGTGGGAGCTGGACGATCTCGATCAGGAAATGCGACAGGATCTGATCAAGCGGGATCTGGAAGATATGCAGCTCAAAATGGAAACCGAGGCTCTGAAGAGAGAAAGTGAAAAAGAGGAAAAGGAGAATCTCGGGCGGCTGAGATCCGTGTTCGAATCTCCTGAGGAATGTAAAAATCCGGAAAAACTGCGCTCGGCCTTTGGTGAACTGGAGGCCCTGCTGGCGATTGAGACGGTCTTGAGTAAAGTAACCCCGCTCAAAGAAGGAGGGGAGAAGGTGGAGGAATTTTTAGAAAGGCTGCAAAAACGCTCCAAGAACAAAGCTCTCTTCGACCTGCTGTCCACGGTATCTGCAAACGAGGATCCGGAAGTGCGGGAAGGCTATCAAAATCTGCTGATTGAGTTTTGCCTGAACGCGGAGGCCGCCCATATGTCCGCCGAGGTCGTGACAGCAGAGGCACAAAAACGCGAGCCAAAAAAACCGGAGTGGGTCAGTGAAAAAGGCGGAGAGCTCTGGGATGGTATCAAGGAATTTTGGGGTAAGTCCCATCCGGCCGTCAAAGTCATTCTGGGCATTACCGCCGCTTTGGCGGCGTACAAAATTTTTTCAAAACTGGTCGACGGACTTTCCAACGTCAGTGGTAGTGGTCTGGGAAAACTTCTGGGTCTTTCAGCTGTGATAGGTGGCGGCGGATTCGCCGCCTGGAAGTTACTGGGTGTGGATAAGATATGGGATGTCTACAAAGCCACCGCCGGAACTCTCAAAATTGGGAAGCTCGAATTTATCAAGGCCATTCGTCACATAAAGGCAGGTGAATATACGAAGGCCAGAGAGGTTTTGGGTGAATCAGCTGATTTGATCTTCGAAAAGATGGGGATAAGCGCCGAGGATGAGAAGGGGGAGGGGAAGGAAGGCGATGTGGAAGTCGATGAAAACGGCATTCGCTGGGTACCGGCCAGAGAGGCGCTTGGGGCTTACACGAAGCCCTTCAAAAATGCCATGAAGCCCTTCGTGAGCGTGGTAAAGCAGCACCAAAAGGAATTAGCAGTGCTGGGTGTTATTTACGGAGCCCATCATTTGAGCATGGTCATGGGAGGATTCGAAATGACTTCCAAAAGCTGTCTCGCCTTTTCCAATCTCTTCGTCGGTGGGATCACCCATCCCTTGAGGTCGATGATGCTCATCAGTGCTTTCGCTTTGGCTTCGGAAATTAAGGTTCCGGAGGATCCTGGGCAGTTGCACCTCTTCCTTCAAAAATATGGGGATCAATTCTCCGCCTTTCTCGAAGAGCATGGTATGGGAAAAATCCCTGAACAGCATATAAAAGAAGTGGAACGCATTTGGAAAGGCCTACGCGATAAATTAACTCTTGAGGACCTTGGGATTACAGCCGAGAAGGTTGCGAGTGAAGTAAAAGAGAAAATACTGGATGCCTTGGAAATTACACCGGAGAAGAAAATCCGGCAGGAAAACCTCATCGGACTCACCGCTTTTCACGACTATCTGGATTACAGCTATGACGGAGAAGGTCAGGATGTCAAAGAGTTGATCGGAGTTGTGAAGCGGGTGATGTATGCCGTTCGCGATGGTGGACAACTGACCCAGCGGGATATAGAGGGCATAAATTTTCGCGCGGAAAAAATTGGCATCATGCTCCTGTCCCAGGATAACTATGTTTGGTGGGGAAAAATAGATGAGGATGGGGCATTCCTCGACCCTGGTCATTTACAGGCTATTGGGATCAGCCCGGCTCTGGAAACTCAGGCTGAACAATTTGAAGCCGCCAAACGCTTTACGATTGATCCTCACAGCTTGCTCGTGGGGGTGAGCGCAATGAAGGTTCCAATCGAGCAGTTTCAGGGTGGCTTACATGAATTTCTTGAAACCAATGGCGGTTGGGAAAAGTTTTCTTTTATCCTGGTCAACGGCCTGTGGTCAATCTTTGATGGGGCAAAAGAGAAGTTTCTCGACATGCCGATAGAATTTTTGCTGGGAATTCCCAGTATTCTCGAATCGGGTTTTAAGGGGGAGATGCATTGCAAAGAATTTCTCTATTCTTACGCGGAGGGGTTCCTTCCGGTGATGGCTTTTGGTGCGGCCACGAGTCTTGTTCGATTGGAAAATCCATTAGCTGGTGGAGTGCTGAATTTAATCGGTGATACGGTTGGTTATCCCGTAAAGGGAGCAATCACCAGCACAAAGTTTGTTGGCCATTATATTGCCAAGCCATTCCTAAGAGGAATGGGGAAAGGTGAGGGTATGGGAAAAATATCGGCTGGG
>JAUYKR010000003.1 GCA_030699855.1 bacterium | reverse complement strand
GTTACCGCGGTCAAGAACGGAAAAAGCATCGACACCAGCATGGGCTTCACTCCGTTGGAAGGTCTGATGATGGCGACAAGGGCTGGTGATGTCGACCCGGGTCTCCTGTTGTACCTCCAGGACAAAGAAAAGTTGTCTCCGCGCAGGCTGTACGAGCTACTCAATCGAGACTCAGGTCTAAAGGGTATGACCGGTACCCCCGATATGAGGGAGGTTGTAAAAAGAGCGAAGAGCGGCAGTATTGCAGGCCGTATGGCGCTGGAAATTTTTTGTAAAAGAGCCGCCAAGGCAATCGCGGCTCAGGTTATTTCGCTCGGTGGCCTCGATCAGATCGTCTTTTCCGGAGGAATTGGAGAAAACAGTTCGGAAATTCGTAGAAAAATTTGTGAGTATTTGAGGCCTTTTGGGGTTCAGCTCGATGCGCTCAAAAACAACAGTGCTCCGGCCGGCAAAGCTTTCAATAAAAAAATGTCAGGAGTGCTTCTCGCCTGGCTGCACGCCGATGAGGCGGCTGAAATAAACCGAATCCTAAGTTCCCTTTCTATTTAAAGGGAAACCCATATAATGGGTTGGCTATTTCTATGCCCAGGTGGCGAAATTGGTAGACGCGCACGCTTCAGGAGCGTGTGAGCCTAGCTCTTGGAGGTTCGAGTCCTCTCCTGGGCACCATTCTATTCAAATCTAAGAGGCCGACAAAGGGCTTCATCATTGACTTTTCGAGCTTAGCCACTACACTGACCCTGCGGGGTAGAGCAGTGGCAGCTCGTCGGGCTCATAACCCGGAGGTCGGCGGTTCGAATCCGCCCCCCGCAACCATTCATGGCCACAGCGTCGTGGAAGTCATTCCCATCACAACACCGAGAGTCGAAATCAATCCCAAGGGGCAGCTCTCGGATTGGATTTCTCAGCATCTGGGCGCTCGAAACCTTAACCTTCAAGAAGGGGATATCTTGGTCGTCACCTCCAAGCTGGTCAGCTATTTCGAGCAGAGAGTGGTTGATCTGTCGACCGTTCAGGTCTCCGATCAGGCTAAAAAGTATGCGGAAAAAAATGGTCACCCGGCGCCCATCATGCAATTGGTCATCGATGAAGCCGATCAGATTCTTGCCGAAACGACTCTGGTGCTCTTGACCAAAAAAAATAAGATCTACTGTCCAAACGCCGGAGTGGACACGAGTAATGTTCTCAAAGGTTATGCCGTTCTGTGGCCAGAACAACCGTTCCAGTTCGCCCAAGATCTTCGCCATGCTTTCATGAAGGCATTTGCGCTAAAAAAGATTGCCGTCATCATCTCCGACTCCATGTGTGTGCCCGGTCGATCGGGGACGACAGCCGTGGCAATCGGCTACGCCGGAATATCCGGCTTCCAAAACCTGAAAGGAGCAAAGGATCTCTTTGGGAACACGCTTCGATACAGCGCTCTCAACCTTGTCGACTCAGCCGCGACAGCGGCGAACCTGGTGATGGGAGAAGCGGCTGAAAGTACGCCACTGGCTATCGTCAGAAATTTGTCATGGGAAGCTCAGTCACAAACAAAAAACGACGAGATGATTATCACGCCGTCTGATGAGTTATACCCGCTGGAATAGTCTCACTATTTCATCGCCTTTATCTTAGCCTTCTTCCGAGTTCTTGTTTTGGTTAAAACTCTTCTGCTGTCGCGATGAATGGCGTGCTTTTGAGCGGCGACCTTTCCTGCAGAGACCGCAGAGACCACCTGTTTTGTGGCCGCTACCTCGGCCTTTTGAACTACCATTTGAGCCTTCAAAAGGGTATTCTCCTTGCGCGTGTTGTACTCGATGCGCATCATGATCTGGAGAATTTCAGCCACGGCCATCAAGATAAGAGCCACGAAGATTCCTCCAAATCCCAAGAGGATGAAATCGGTGGTAGAGATGCCGCTGTAAGTTCCTAGAATCGCTCCCAGTGTTCCGAAAATGAACACTAAAAATGCCGCTACTTCCAATACCATTACGGAAACGGCCACGAACTTAAATTCATTCTTAGAAAGGTGTGCTCTCATAAAAGAAAAAATACAGATTACCCAGTCATTGTAGGTTTCTCCCGTCTCTAGTCAACGTATTACCGATTTATTTTCTCAAAAATTAGTATCTAGTATCAATCCATGAAGATTTTTTGCGTCGGCATCGGTGGAATTGGTCTTTCCGGAGTGGCTCAGATCATGAAGAGCCAAGGCCATGAGTTGTCCGGATCAGATGCGGTTGCTTCTGACATAACGGACTCCTTGAAAAGGAGTGATATTCAGGTGCAGAGAGTTCACCGTCCGGAGAATATTGACGACACTTTCGATCTCCTTATTTATTCCGAGGCTGTCCCGGCTGATAACCCGGAGAGAGTTCGCGCCAAAGAACTTGGCATCAAACAGATAAATTATGCCGAGGCTCTGGGAATGCTCAGTAAGAAAAAAAAGACGATTGCCATCACCGGCACTCACGGCAAGACGACCATTACCGGGATGATGACGAGTATTCTGCTCAATGCCGGTTGGGATCCGACTATTATAATAGGCTCAAAGATCGATGTTTTGAATCATCAAAACTTTCGGGTCGGAGCTGGAGAGTGGTT
>JAUYKR010000153.1 GCA_030699855.1 bacterium | reverse complement strand
GCCGCAGTAGCACTCCCAGTTCTTGGTGGGGCCGAAGATCCTCTCGCAAAACAGACCGTCGCGCTCGGGTTTTTGAGTGCGATAGTTGATCGTCTCCGGCTTGGTAACCTCGCCATGAGACCAGGAAATAATCTGTTCCGGGGAAGCGATGGAAAGCGCGATCGCGTTGAACTGCTTTTGCTGGCGCTTATCCCTGGGATCCTTGGAATCTCGGGAGTCTCGAGCTGGAGCGGGGGTCGAAGTTGAGTGGGCCATAGTGAGAAGTGGAAAAAATTGAGAAGAAATGTGAAAAGTTTAGTCTTCCGCGGATAACTTGCTCGATTTTGATTCAAGTTCCTCTTCCTCATCACTCATCTCATCCAGACTGGTGGAACTGTGAATGCCTTCTTCCACCACGCCGATTTCACCCCCCTCCATTTCCTGCACCTTGTCGCGGGAGGCTCGGGTAATAATGTCAGCGTCTCCCTGTTCCGTCTCGATCACCTCCTCGACGGCCAAGTGATCGCCGCTGGCGGTATCGAGGAGATCAACGGCAAGACCGAGAGACTGAAGTTCACGAACGAGCACGTTAAAGGATTCTGGAGTTGATGGCTTGCGAATAGCCTCGTGCTTGACAATGGATTCATAGGCCCTTGATCGGCCGTAGATATCGTCTGATTTGATCGTAAGCATTTCTTGAAGCGCGTGCGCGGCGCCATAGGCTTCCAGAGCCCAGACTTCCATCTCTCCGAAACGCTGTCCTCCGTGCTGGGCTTTGCCCCCCAAAGGCTGCTGGGTCACCAGAGAGTAAGGTCCGACGCTGCGGGCGTGGATCTTGTCTTCCACCAAGTGGAGAAGCTTGAGCATGTAGACCATTCCGACCGTTGTCCTATGATCAAAGGGCTGACCGCTCTTGCCATCGTAAAGTTGGACCTTGCCGTCCTCGGGAAGTCCGGCGAGTTTCAGCAGTTCAACGATCTTGGTATTGGGAATCCCATTGAGAACGGGTGTCGCCACCGTGATCCCCAGAATATCCGCGGCCCAACCCAAGTGGGTTTCCAAAATCTGACCGATATTCATACGAGAGGACACTCCCAAAGGATTGAGGATGATGTCGACCGCCGTTCCATCGGGCATATAGGGCATGTCCTCCTCCGGAACAATGCGGGAAATGACACCTTTATTTCCGTGGCGTCCCGCCATTTTGTCTCCCACCTGAACTTTTCGAGTCTGAGCCACGTACACCTTGATTTGTTTGATAACTCCCTGCGGAAGCTCGTCACCGTCGGCACGGGAGAAAATTTGAATATCGACCACTTTGCCGCCACTGCCTCCGGGAAGTCGCAGAGAAGTATCCTTCACGTCTTTGGCCTTGTCGCCGAAGATGGCCTGGAGCAGGCGCTCTTCCGGGCTCAGGTCGGTTTCTCCTTTGGGAGTGATCTTTCCGACCAGGATATCGCCCTCTTTGAGGAAGGCTCCGATGCGGACAACCCCTTCGCTGTCGAGGTCTTTGAGTTTTTCTTCACCCACGTTGGGAATATCGCGGGTCACCACTTCCGGACCCAGCTTGGTATCACGGACGTCGGTGGTGAAGGCTTCGATGTGAACGGAATCATAGAGTCCTTTGCGGAAGATCCGATCGGAAATAATCACGGCATCTTCAAAGTTGTAGCCTTCCCAGGACATATAGGCGACCATCAGGTTTTGACCCAGAGCCAGCTCTCCGTTGCGGATAGCGGCTCCATCGGAAAGAACCTGACCCTTCTTCACCTTGTCTCCGACCGAAACGGTCGGTCGCATGTGAATACAGGTCGCCTGGTTGGAACGCTGGTAGGTCGATAAATCATAGCTCTTTTTTTCTCCGTTTTTGTACAGCACGGCGATCCGGCTGGCGTCGACAGACTCGACGATACCGTCGCGTTCCGCTACCACCACGTGTCCGGAGCTTCGAGCAGCAAGGCCCTCCATGCCCGTCCCCACGATCGGAGCACTGGGACGAACCAAGGAAACCGCCTGGCGCTGCATGTTCGTTCCCATGGAGGCGCGGGTATTGTCATCGTGTTCCAGGAAGGGAATGAGCGAAGTCGAGACCGAAATGATCTGCTTGGGAGAAATATCCATGTGGGAAATATCGTTCACGTGAGCGGTCACCGGCTCGCCGTTTTTGCGGGCGGAAACCTGTTTGGGAACGATCTGACCTTTTTTGTCCACCTCCGTGTTGGACTGGGCGATGATGAACTCGCGCTCGTCATCGGCATCGTAGTACTTCACCTCGCTGATCTGATGAGCGCGAACCGGAATTTCTTCGTAGTGCTTTAATTTGATGAGAGCTGAAGCCATTTTTTTGTCGATCATCTCGTCTTTTTTGTAGAGCACTTTGCCGTCCTCATCCAAAATATCTTTGCTGAGCAACCAGCCCTCCAGTTCAGTGGTTTTTTTGGGAAGCGTTTGCAGCACCGTCTGCAGCGGGGTTTCGATGAAACCATATTCGTTCACTCGGGCATACGTGGCCAAATGCACCACCAGACCGATGTTGGGACCCTCCGGAGTGGCGATCGGACAAATACGGCCGTAGTGGGAAGTATGCACGTCGCGAACGTCGAAGGAGGCCCGCTCTCGGGAAAGTCCTCCCGGCCCCATGGCCGACAGACGGCGCTTATGCGCCAGTTCGGACAGCGGATTGGTCTGATCCATGAACTGGGACAGCTGAGAGCTGGCGAAGAACTCGCGCATCACCGCTGTGATTGGACGGGCGTTGATGAGCTGAGTGGGAGTAACGGTATCCAGGTCGATCACCGTCATGCGGTCTTTGGCGATGCGCTCGGTGCGCAGCAAACCGATGCGGAATTTATTCTGGACCAATTCTCCCACACTGCGCACGCGCCGATTGGAAAGGTGATCGATATCATCCGGCACACCATGACCGCTGTTGAGCTTGAAGAGTTGTCGGCTGATATTGATCATGTCTTCCACCTGGAAGACGCGGTGTTTGCTATCGTGAGGAATTTTGGTTCCAAAGCGCTTGTTCATCTTGTAACGGGCGATCACCGACATGTCGTAGCGCTTGAAGTCGAAAAACATGCTGTCGATCAGCTGCTTGGCGTTGGCGGCGGTGGCCATGTCGCCGGGGCGCAACTTGCGGTAGATCGCTTGATAAGCGTCTTCGGAAGTCTTGGCGTGATCCTTTTCCAGAGTATTCAGGATGTAGTCCGCCTGGCCTTCTTTGCGCAGATCGGAGAAGAGATTGAGGATCTCTTTGTCAGTTTCGTAGCCGAAGATGCGCAGCAGAGAAGTGAGGTACACCTTGCGTCGGCGGTCGATCTTGACGTGAATGACACCCTTTTTGTCGGTTTCCAATTCCAGCCACACTCCCCGCTTGGGAATAATCTTGGCGGTGAAGTGATGAGGGTGGGACGGATTGCGGGCGAAGAAAACACCGGGGCTTCGAACCAGCTGATTGACCACCACGCGTTCGATACCGTTGACGATAAAAGTTCCGCGGTCGGTCATCAGCGGAATGTTACCCAGGTAAATGTCCTGCTCCTTGATTTCACCCGACTCCTTGTTGACCAGACGCACGTGGACCTTCAAAGAGGATTCATAAGATAAGTTACGTCGCTTGGCCACCTCGGGGGCGTACTTGGGATCTTCGAAGGAGTGAGCCATAAAGTGCAGCTCGATCTTCTTGCCGGAGAAATCGACAATTGGCGAGATTTCGTCGAACAGCTCCTTAATCCCCTCGTTCAAGAACCACTCGTAGGAGTCGAGCTGAACTTCGATCAGGTTGGGGAAGGGATAGTCGTCTTTGCTGGTAAAGTACTGGCGGTTATTTTCATCGGCCGCAGTGGCCAGGGCCAGGGCTTGCTTGTGGGCGCCTTCTAAATCTTCTACCGTGGACAAGCGAAAAGGCTTTGCCTTGGCAGAAGAAGAGGTGGATTTCGACATAGTTCGGATGAGTTTAAGGAATCATTTCAGATTGAGCGTGCATAATCTCAACTCATCCAGACACGCAGCCGGAACATCTTACTATAAGGAGTTAAAAGTATGCAAGGGATTTTGTTGCGAAAAGCGTAAAAAAAAGATATAATGGTGAGAAATAGTCGAAACAAAAATGAAAAAAACATCTTCTTTTATTATTTATCTCCCACCTCTATGTTGGAAGAATTAGAAGTGCCATCCCCCTCCAGACCCTCTGGAACAGGCCTCATTGTGGCTATTTTGATCGCTGGAGCCATGATCAGTGGTGCCATTGTTTACTCGGCAAATCAGGACTCCGACCCTTTTGGCCTGGAAAGTCTAAAGTCCAGCGCATCTGAAGGGGAAAAGAGCGATCGAAGTCTGGAGGAGCTGATGAAGGACTTTGAAAAATATGATGAGTTTGAGAACCGCATGGGAGAGATCTTTAAGGAGGCAGGACTGAAAAATGAGCCACTGTCACTGAAAGGTGCTTCGAAACCTGCCGGCACCATCCCCGGCACCGTGAATGCCTCCAGAGAAGAGCTGGTGGATAACGACCCCTATCTGGGCCAAAAAGACGCACCCCTTACTATTGTAGAGTTTAGTGATTTTGAATGCCCCTATTGCAAACGGTACTTTTCCGAAACCTTCCCAAAAATAAAAGAACAGTATATCGACACCGGAAAGGTCCGGTACGTCTTCCGCGATTACCCCATTTATGGTCATCAACGAGCTCTTCCGGCAGCCATGGCTGCCGCCTGCGTGTTTGAGCAAAAAGGAAGTGAAGGGTATTTAAAAATGCACGGTAAAATCTTCGAAAACCAACAGGACCTTTCCGATGAAAACCTGAAAAAAATCGCCGGGGAAGCGGGCGCAAATGGAGCCAAATACGACAGCTGCGTGAAGTCAGGAAAATTTACAGCGGAGATCGAGGCTGACCAGGCCTTCGGCGGTACTGTCGGCGTCACCGGCACCCCGGGATTCGTGGTGGGCAACAAGTTCGTGAAAGGAGCTCAAAGCTTCGCCTACTTCCAGCAGGTGATTGAGGAGCAGTTGAAGTGATGATTTAGCTCAATCAACTGAATCAACCAGGAAGGGAGCGCCCACCCCGCTCAGCTGCCGCTATATCGTCATCCAAAGACCCCGGCATCCAAGCGTCGCCCTGTGGAACAGGAGACCTACTCCTTTGAGCTACCGGTAAAGCATCAGGAGCACTGGCGCCCTTGGAACGCGAAGGCCAAAATAATTCCTGGGGGCAATAGACCCACTCGGCACCTTGATCCGAAACAACGCGGACAAAGCCTCCGCCGCGAAGAGGAAAGAGGGGGAAGTCAATCCGTTGGACTTGAACACCGAACCGAAATCTTTGTACATTTCCGACAAAAGAATCGAAATCAATGTCCGCCCCCAGAATTCGATCAAGAGCAGGGGGACGCTTCTCTCCTGGAGTGTAGCTCAGCACCCGAAGTGCATTTCCACCATTAACAAGCTCATCCCGACTGGCAAAGGCATAAAACTCGCCAGTACGGCTGGTGATATCCAAATCAACACCATATTGAAACCAATGCTCCTCACTCGTTTGACTATCCACGACCCTGAAAAGCCGAGAGGGAACTTGTCCTGCCCCACCCTGCTCTGCGTCGGAAAGAGTGCGTAAACGATCCTGAGCGAGAGAAAGCGGAAGGAGCGCTCCGTGCTGTTGGGTCACATCATCGCGAACACCAAAGCGTTGAGGCACATAGAGGCCGGCGCCAGAGTGCGCCAGAGCATCAGCTGTCTGAAGAGAAGACAGGCGATCATCAATATCGACAGGAGTTATGCCCAATTCGGCCGCAACGGCAAATCGCAGAGAAACAGCCAATTCCTGAAAACTCGCGGAATCTTCCCACCGAGGTTGAAGAGTGACTCTACGCATGGGGTATCCACCACTTTCCAAGATCGGAAATTCCAGCATTCCTTCCCGTCTTCTCCGCACCTCATGCGCGGGAGGGGTATCTCCACCAAGACCAAGGGCTTTTTTCAAGCTCTCATCAGAATCTGGAGGGCACCCATCTTGGTTCGCAGGATCAAATTCCTCGGCAGACATAATAATTGAAAGAATACGAGAGACTTACGCGATCCTCCTGATCTCCGCACGACTTGCCATACTCGTCCCCGTCACGGGATCGGGTGTCTGAACGTATTCCAGCCGAAGATCCGCGTCGTGAAGGGGGACTCCGAAACGACCAAAACGATTGGCAACCGCGGACCACTGTTTACTTCTTTCGTGCCGCTGGGCGGAAGCTTGAGGCTGTTGGCCTGCTAGGACTTGGGCAAGACCATGCAAAACAGCTGCTTTTATGTGCTCTTTAAGCTGTTCAGAAAACTCCCGCCCCTGATGGTTGACGGTTACGGAATATGCTCCAGCACCTCCACGAATATCAACAGTCACCCATCCAAAAGAAGTCACTGAAACTGAAAAATTCACTCCGTCTGAACGGGAGTTGATGTTCTCCGCTCGAGTCGGAAGTGCCGATGCTAAAGTTCCCCGTTCTGGACGGTCGAGGAGCTTGAGCGCCAAACCCTGAAGAAGTTTCTGATCGGCCATCTTCACCCCTTCACAACCGGCAATAAAACGAGCGAGAACATTGTGAAGAGCCTTCACAAGGGCATCGAACACCTGATCCCCCTCTCCACATCCTCCGGTCAGAGA
This sequence comes from bacterium, assembly GCA_030699855.1. Lineage (GTDB taxonomy): Bacteria > Patescibacteriota > Gracilibacteria > JAUYGZ01 > JAUYGZ01 > JAUYKR01. The sequence continues at coordinate 4,202 of JAUYKR010000153.1, read as the reverse complement.
TTGAACATCTAGCTGACCTGCTCGAATACCAATGGAAACATCCAAAGCCTCCACGGAGACCGCTGGGGTATGAATGCGGCACACCAACCGCTCTCCGGCTTCCAACCTTTCCACGCGAACAATGAAACCATCTTTCCGTCTCTGCTCGTCAGTATCCAAAACTTCCTCCAGGTCGGGATGATTGTCCCGCAGCCACCAGCGCTCGTTTTGGCGATGAAAGGTTTCCCGAGGACAGTACAGCCATTCATGTTCCCCTTCTCCATACTGCACTCTCACAAGTCCACCCCGATCCTGGAGTGTTGGAAATGGAGGCAACTCAATGAGAGGGGTCACCCCACCGCGTACAAACTGCTGTTGAAATCTTTTTAAGTCCACATGCTCTCCCACTAATCGGATGAGTTCCTGTGAGGGATGATCAGCATCCAATGGAACGAATTGTAGCCGTCTCGAATCCTCTAAAATCTCGTCATCACTCGCATCATCGGCGGAGACAACAAGAATTTCACCCGTCACATCGCGAATATCACCGCCTTCACCATACTCAAACCAGTGCTCTCCCCTTCCACTCGTCACCCGAAACCAGCACGAAGGGGCTTGCTCATTCCCACCAGGAATACCTGTGGAAGAAATCGCCAGTCGATCTGATTGGTGAGTTAAGGAAATGATTTCATCGCTTTCGCCTGCTTGCGTCGCGTCCGGAGCAACTCGTACGGGACCAAATAAGGCATGTCCAACTCGAGCTACTTCTGAAATGTGCTCAATGCGAAGAACATCCATAGCGCGGGGGGTAGGAAGCCCCAACATGGAACCCGCACGGTATCGAAACTCTCCTCGACGTCGTTGAAAGGCTTCGTCCGGCTGAGCTGAGTGGGCGATATGGAGACGCCGTAATGGATGCTCGCCTCGCTGAAAATGAGGCATAACCTCATCGAGCAAAAGCTGATCGGCAAGCTCACCCACTTCACGGCCAGAGCGCCCTCTGGCAACCGGGCCGGAGTCGGAGGCGGCAACAGGACGACCACCTGGAGTACGCAAAAAAACATCTGTACTATCAGGATCCACTAGGTCACCGATATCATCTTCCTCAGCCATAAGAAAAGCATAGGATATGTTGATTATACCACTTTTGAGGCCAAAAAAGCGAGAAAATTCAACTTGGAAGTGAACGCAAGACTCTGACTACCACGGTGGTATTGTCCGGATTAAAGTAGGTGAACTGTTCAGCTAGGGCTGCAACACTCGCGCTTGAGATATGTGCCCTCACCTGAGCCATTAAAGCCACACACAACGACACTGAGCTTAAATCATCGCGAGTCAATAAGTCTGAAACAAGTTTTTTTACCTCTCGAATACATCCATCCGAATCATCCTCAGACTGTTGACAATTCTCTGTAATCCCATCGGTAGCCAAGAGAATAATGAGTTCGGGGTGTTCTAATCGGGAAATGGTGTGGACATTCAAGAGTGTTCGTAGGTCTTCAATCTGACTTAAAGAACGAACCGCCCCGACTCTCCCATGCGAATATGCAGGCTCAGGAAAAACCTGATCCTGTGTTTCCCAAAGCACTTCCCCATCCGGAGTCATAACAATTCCCCGTGAATCACCCAGGTGAAAAACATAAACCTGGTCTGGAAGGGTTAATGTCATGACAAAGGTCGTCCCAGCATCGACTGGAAGTTCTCCACGACGGTAAGACTCCAGAGCGCTTGTGAGAACAGCATGAATAAAGTTTTTGGGAAAATCAGTATTTCGAGCAGAAAATACACCTTCTTCGATGATAGTTTTTACCGCCTCACAAAAAAGCTGAGCTGCTCTATCGCCACCATCCACACCGCCAATTCCATCGCAAACGACGTCGACATCAATTTTTACCCCCTCAGAAGTCACGAGAACGCCGGTCGCGGCACGATCCTGATTAGATTCTTTTTCGACCCTGGAAGTCTCTCCTCTATCGGTCATAAGTGCCACCTCAGATCCGCCCGCACGAATAAAAGAAACTGGACTCAAACACTCATCGGCAGCAAGAATAACCATTGATCTATCGGGGATAGTATCCGTCAAACAAAAAACTTAGGATGTTTCATTATATCCTTTTTTAAGAGAAAAAACGAGGCTAAAAGTGGATAAATAAGCCAATTAATGATAAAATGAAGTGATGTAGTCCTACCTTAAATATATGGAAATAAGCCTCCCCGGAGAAGAACCTGAACGGCATGAGACGGATCGAACCCGAGAGTACAGCCAATGGCTGGCGAGAGAGCGGCAAGCACGCGAAGCGCTTGCGTTTTGTCTTCTGCAAAAAGGAACGCTCCTTGAGCGAATTTTGAGAGAGATCTTTCAAGAATGCTTCAAGGAGGGGGGTGCATCAGAAGAAAAATATTCAGCCGCTGAAAGTCAACAATTCGCTCTGCAGGGCCTCCGGCTTTTGCAGTCACTCCTTCTCCGAGAACGGATAGAACCCCTAACGCTGAATATCAGCTGTCTTACAGAAAAAAAAGGTCCAGTGAGACAAGCTCTGGAAGAGCTGGTGACGATCGCCAAAATTTCCAAACTGGAAGCAGGGGTCAGCGAAAGAATCGCTGGTGGGAAGTGCAGTTTTATACTCACCATTCAGATACCTCCAGAGAAAATCTAAACTAACTGGAGTGCCTGATGACGCTCCGCCAAAAGAGCTGAACGAAAGGCGCGATAGTTTAGCACTCCAAAATAAAATGGGGCCAGAGATGTTTCTGGAGCCTGAGGTAATTCACCACCTTCATAGTATTCGATCACACGCTGCAATCTGGGCAAAGCTGAGTTTTCCCAAAAACCAGGCTCTGTGCTTTTAACGGGGTCTTTAATATCCTCCAAAAGCTTCTGAACAAAAAGGCTTTCTCTGAGTATGATGCTTCTCCTCACTTGATAGTCAATCATCATCCCGATGGAATAGTTATCAAAAGCCGAAGCTAATCTCCTATCAATTTCCGCGTCTGAAAGACCAGCTTGCCGAAACTCTCTCTGAGCCCTCATCAGTTGACGATTAGGGATGGAGTACCCCGGGCTATTGGCAAACGAATTTTGATTATGGACTCTTGACGCTTCCACAGGAGCATTGTCAATAATTTTTGCGACCCACTCTCCGGAACGGTTAATCATGACAGCCACATTCATTTCTTTCAAATCCCCATGGAAAAGGCCACGTCGATGAAACTCGACCAAGGCATTCGGCATTTGGGAGATAATCCTCAGAAATTGGTTTGGAAACAGAAGTGGCTCTCCAGTAATCTCATCAATACGAACAGCCTCTTGAAGGTTTTTGAATTCGGCACCAGTTTCTAAGATGATGAAGGGATGATCACCTTCAATAATATGAAAAATATCGAGAAACATGGGGTGATCGATATCGAGCATTCGTTTTGCTCCTTCAATTTCTTCCGAAAAATATTGCCGCGTTTCCTCTGAATTATCCAAAGCCTCTTTAAAAACCGCGTCTGTCTCTATTGCCTGAGAAGACTCAGTAAAGTAAGCGATACGGGATATCCTGCCCACACCGCCTGCGTTGATTGCATTGCCAACAAACACGGACACACGTTCGCCTGTTGAATCCGTAACAACTCTTTTTTGGCCAGCAATCATAGCGAAAAGGGTTCCTTGTTCCACAAGCCTTCCGATTGTTTGAGCGTCGGACTGAAGCAGTAAACGAAACGTTTCTGGATCATTACTTTGCAGAGCTCGAAGAGCATCAGCCGTAGCGTTTGTACCCAGATCACGACCAGCCCTAAGTGCCTCTAGATGACCTTGAATGTCCTGAGTAGCTCTGCTTCTGCCTTCTTCCGTATTCAGCTGAGTGCGAAGGGCCTCTACAACAGAAGGGGGTGTTGGCGTTCCAGACCCTCGCGGAACAGCTAAAGAAACAATTGCAGGTGCATCTAAAGCATCAATAGCATCCCGAAACCGGCGACCCAGCTCGCCAAAATCAGGTAGCTCACCACGATAAATACGATTGTCTCCGTAGGATTTTAAGTCATTCTGTAAGCTAGTAATTGTTTGCCTCAGTTGATCAATTTGCTGACGCACCGAAGCAGGAAGCTGTCCTTCCCAACCAGAATTATTGACATCCCGCAGCGCAAACATATCGGAGACTGTTTCGGCAAAACCAAAGAGGTCGTATTGTAGAGCAAGTCTCTCCACTGTGGAATTACCACCAGAAGAACTCAACTTA